>NZ_KV824187.1:0-172315 GCF_001816025.1 Hafnia sp. HMSC23F03 | reverse complement strand
GGCGGAACATTACACAGCAGTAACATAGGTGACCAAAACATTTCACCGCAATTTCATAGGATACTGACGTTCCAAACTGGCATGTGAAAGCCGTTGCTGAGTGGCGGTCTAAACCTTACACAATGATCATATAAACAACGACATCATTAATCGCTAATCGAAAACTCATACCACTTTATGCGGCCCAAAACACTCATAGTGCATACGATCCGCATCGACACCCAGTGCCTGTAGCTGTTTTGCAACATGTTGCATAAAGCCTACCGGTCCGCAGAAGTAATAGTGCATTTCATTATTTTTCAGCGCATCAGCGACCGGCGTGATATCCATTAAACCCTGATAGTTAAAATCGACATCAATGCAATCGTCTGTGCTGGTTTGCTGTAGCCAGACGTGGCTTTGTGCGTTTGGCATAGCGGCAATAATCGTATTCACTTCATCGGCAAAGGCGCGTACTTTGCTGTTTTCTGCAGCATGCAGCCACTGAATTTCTCCCTGATGACCGCGAGCCTGTAGCGTACGCAGCATGCCGAGCATAGGTGTTTGGCCTACGCCGCCGGAAATCAGTGCAACAGGCGTGTTTTCTTTGACTTCAAGGAAGAAATCACCGTGCGGAGGCGCGATTTGAATTACGTCGCCTTCTTGCGCGATATCATGCATAAAGTTCGAAACTTGACCCTGACCTTCGCGTTTTACCGCAATACGATAGTATTCACCGTTGGGTTCGTTGGTCAGAGAATATTGGCGGATTTCTTGATGTGGCAAGCTCGGATGGTGGATATAAACCGCTAAGTACTGACCCGGCTGGAAATCAGCCACGCGGCTTCCGTCTTCGGGCACCAGAATAAAGCTGGTGATGAGATCGCTTTGTTTCTCTTTTTTGAGGATCTTGAACGGACGCAGATCGCGCCAGCCACCTTGTGTGCTTTCACTCTGTTGATAAATCTGTGATTCGCGCTGAATAAAGACGTCGGCTAAAACGCCATAGGCTTTGCCCCATGCATCCAGCACTTCATCTCCCGGATTAAACATCTCTTCCAGCGTTTTTAGCAGGTGATGACCGACGATCTGATACTGTTCGGGCTGAATATTGAAGCTGGCGTGTTTCTGTGCAATACGCTCAACTGCAGGTAACAACGCCGCCAGATTTTCAATATTTGTCGCGTACGCGCAGATCGCATTGAACAGCGCTTCACGCTGGTCGCCATTACGCTGGTTACTCATATTAAAAATTTCTTTCAGCTCTGGATTGTGCTCAAACATGCGATCGTAAAAATGCGCGGTGAGTTTTGGTCCAGTTGCAGCCAGTAAAGGGATGGTCGATTTAACGGTGGCGATGGTTTGGCTATCCAGCATAAAAGTATCCTCACAGATGCAGGTGTTTTTAATGATGTATTTTAAATGCAACTTACAGATTTTTCTTTGCGCTGTAAATCCCTATTTTTGTTGTGTTGATGTTATTTAGTGACCTCTCTTACAAATATTGTTTCTGTTAAGTGAAATAGTTGCACATCACATTTGAAGAAAACTCCGGTTGCAATGCCTGTTGTTTCGCCAGATCAAATCCTTATTCCACGCCAAGCCAATCGTTTGCGTAAAAACATGGCCTAGGGTCTATCGTAACAAGGTGAAAACATATTACACTGTGGGCAGTCGCCCAAGAGGGTGTGTTTTTATTGAACAATGTCTAATAGACAATTCAGGTTAGCTGAGTCAGGAGAAGCGGATGTTAAAGCGTGAAATGAACATTGCCGATTACGATGCCGAGCTGTGGCAGGCAATGGAGCAGGAAGTCGTGCGTCAGGAAGAGCATATTGAGCTTATCGCATCAGAAAACTACACCAGCCCGCGTGTCATGCAGGCTCAGGGCTCTCAGCTGACCAACAAGTATGCTGAAGGCTATCCAGGTAAGCGTTACTACGGCGGCTGCGAATATGTCGACGTAGTTGAACAGCTGGCAATCGATCGCGCTAAAGAGCTGTTTGGTGCTGATTACGCGAACGTGCAACCGCACTCAGGTTCTCAGGCTAACTTTGCTGTTTACACCGCGTTGTTGCAGCCAGGCGATACCGTTTTAGGCATGAACTTGGCACATGGTGGCCATTTAACCCACGGTTCTCCAGTTAACTTCTCTGGCAAACTGTATAACATCGTTCCTTACGGTATCGATGAAAGTGGTCATATTGACTATGACGATCTGGCTACTCAGGCTGAAAAACATCAGCCGAAAATGATTATCGGCGGCTTCTCTGCCTATTCTGGCGTGGTTGACTGGGCTAAAATGCGTGAAATTGCTGACCGTATTGGTGCCTATCTGTTTGTCGATATGGCTCACGTTGCTGGTCTGGTCGCAGCCGGTGTTTATCCAAACCCAGTTCCACATGCTCACGTTGTGACCACCACCACACACAAAACTCTGGCTGGCCCTCGCGGTGGCTTGATTTTGGCGAAAGGCGGCAGCGAAGAGATGTATAAAAAGCTGAACTCCGCGGTATTCCCTGGTGCGCAAGGCGGCCCTCTGATGCATGTCATCGCGGGTAAAGCGGTAGCGCTGAAAGAAGCGATGGAACCTGAGTTCAAGGCATATCAGCAGCTGGTTGCGAAAAATGCCAAGGCGATGGTTGAAGTCTTCCTGAACCGTGGATACAAAGTGGTTTCTGGCGGTACTGAAAACCACCTGTTCCTGTTGGATCTGGTTGATAAAAACATCACCGGTAAAGATGCCGACGCCGCGCTGGGTCGTGCAAATATCACCGTGAACAAAAACAGCGTTCCTAACGATCCTAAGAGCCCGTTTGTCACTTCAGGTGTGCGTGTTGGTACCCCTGCAATTACTCGCCGTGGCTTTAAAGAAGCTGAAGCGCGTGAACTGGCTGGCTGGATGTGTGATGTGTTGGATAACATCAACGATGAAGCTACTATTGAACGCACCAAACAGAAAGTTTTGGATATCTGCGCCCGGTTACCGGTTTACGCATAATCTCTGATTTCTGATGTGCTAAGCCCGCGTAATTGCGGGCTTTTTCGTCTCTGTGAAACCTCTATCTTTCGGCGAGCACGCCTTCCTGCATTAGCCATGCGCCAAAACTAACCGCGATGAGGCAAAGCTCTTCGGGAGGAAAATGAATTTGGTAATTCTGTTCGATACGTTGAACGGCTTTCTGAGTCATTGACATCAGTCCGGGATAGCGGGTTTCGATCTCTTCCAACAGAGGGTTACCTATTTTTATCCCAAATAAGCAGCGCTCGATTGCTGGCCCCATATGGGCAAAGAGTTGGGTGCAAAGCTGTTCACGATGGTTAAAGGTTATTTGGGTCAGTTTTTCAATTTGCTGAATGGCTAATTCTGTTTCATCCATGAGATGCCGATCTTCTGAGTGCATCTCAGGTAAATAGCGATAGGTTTTAATGAGCGTTAAGAATAGCGTGGTAAATTCAGACTCAAGCTCATGTATACCGATAGGCAACGAACCGTGAGTGGCTTGGCAGAGGCGTTCTGCAATACGGTATTCTTCTTTCTCGTGCAGCCAATATCTTAAATGTTGCGGGAATGACGGCAGAGAGAGCGTTTGTCTTTGATACTGGCAGTAGCGTAAAAAATACTGAATTAGCTCTCGGGATTGCTCGCCAAACGTCCGATGTAGTGCCGACTCGGCTTGCTCAAGAATATCGTCGATCTGCTGGAGAAAGTGTACAGATGGTGGGGCAGGATATTTTTCATTGATGCGTGGAATGAATATGGTTTCAATGCTATTTGGGAGCAGACGTTGAGCTCGCCTCAGCCAATGCAGCATACATAGCCGCTGATCGTAGGCCGAGCCCTGTAGCCGATACCCCTGTTTCGGATGATATACCACGCGTAATGCATGGAAACGCATGATCTCCTGACCGATGCTATGGATATCTTGTTCGGCTTGTTCAGGCAAAACCCGATTGATCCGACCAATAGTGGTCAGATGCAGTGGAGTCGTCGGTGTAAAAAGCAATAGCACAAGATTGCAGTGCCTTTGCTGTGCTGAGAGCTCAGGCACCAGAGGTGTGTCTAAACTCATATTCATTTCTCTTTGGCTGAGGTCAGTGAATGAACATGTTTCGTTGGCTAAGAATAGCAAAGTTGTGCAAAGCCGCGGGGTTGATATGCCATGTTTTTGTATTTTTGTGATACAGAAATAAATGAATGTAGTATTTTGCCGCGCTTTGTCGCGGTGGCTAATGATTAAACAGGGAGTTTATGTTGCATTTTGACATCAAAAATCAGCGTATTTACCGTTGGATTAGCATTTTATTCATTGCATTAGGCTTGTTTTTGACGCGGGCTGTCATGGCTCATCCACACAGTTTCATTGAGATGAAAAACTCTTTGGTCATTACGGATAATCAATTAACCGGCATGAAAATGACGTGGACCATGGATCCTTTGACGTCCGCTGATTTGCTTTATGATGCGGGAAATGCGGCGAACGGATCGGAGATTTGGAAGCAGCTTGCGGCAGAAGTGATGGCAAACGTCATTGGTCAGCACTATTTTACCGAGCTATACCATGAGGGCAAAAAGGTAAAATTCCTCAATCGTCCGAGTGAGTATCACCTTAGCCGTGAGGGTAATAATGCCATTTTGTCATTCGAGATGCTGCTGGCAAAACCCCAGTCGCTCAATGCTGAATTTACGCTCATGACATATGATCCTACGTACTATGTAGATATGACCTACGCCGATGAGAAATCTGTGACTTTGCCAATAGATGTGCAGGCACGCTGTACTCTCAAGGTGATAACACCAAAGCCAGATACGTCGCTAAAAGCCTATGCGTTGAACTTAGATAAGGCCGATGCGCCGGATGAAGATATGGAGCTTGGCAAGCAATTCGCCCAGCGAGTGGAGATAAAATGTCATTGATATTCTCCTCTGCCAAAAAATCCTCTACGCGTTGGCGTTTTATCCCTATTGCCATGATGACTGCGTTAGCGATGAGCGCGCTGGTATATGCATTTGTACACTGGAATGAGTGGTTACTGGTGAGTATTGAATGGCAGAAATCGCTCCATCAGTCGATGTCATATTTATTACAGCGGGTGGCAGATAATGCGCGGCAGGCAGGTGTAACGCTAGTCGCATTGAGTTTTGCTTACGGTGTTCTGCATGCGCTTGGGCCGGGACACGGTAAAGTTGTCATTACGACCTATTTGGCAACGCATCCCTCACGTTTACGTAGCAGTGTACGTTTGACGCTGGCGGCTTCATTACTGCAAGGCTTGGTGGCTATTGCGCTGGTTTCCGGCGTGTTAGGTGTGCTGCAGCTTTCAACCCGTGACTTACACCTAAGCAGTTTTTGGTTAGAGAAAGCCAGCTATGCTTTGGTGATATTTCTCGGTGCGGTGCTTTGCTGGCGAGCGTTAAATAAGATCAGGTTGATGAGGCGCAGCTCGGTAAAATCCGGCCTACATATTTCTGCGATAAAGCCGTTAGAGCGCCATCACCAGCATAGCGCCAACTGTGGCTGTGGTCATAAGCATGTGGCAAATGACCGTGAAATTGCGACGGCAACCACGTGGCGAACTCAGTTGGCAGTGGTTGCTGCGATGGGTATGCGACCTTGTTCTGGGGCTATTTTAGTGCTGCTGTTTTCCAAGGTCATTGGCGTTTATCTGTGGGGCGTGTTAGCTGCCATGGCAATGGCTGCAGGTACGGCGTTGACGATTAGCGGAATTGCATTTTTAGTGCACATCGCTCGGAAAATAGTGGAACGTTGGGCAATACAACGTGGCCGAAGTTTTAGTCCTTATTGGCGTTTAGCGCTGATGCTATCCGGAGGTGTGCTGCTTATTTTGATTGGCCTATTGATGTATCAAAGTGCGGTGCTAACGGGGATGGGAAGCGGCAGAGTGTTTGGACGATAACGGCCAGTCGCTAAAACGAAAAAGCCGCTCGAAAGAGCGGCTTTTTTACTGAACAAGCGCAAGAATTAACGCTTCAGCGCTTCGCTCAGTTCATCACGTACGTTAGCCAGAATAGCTTTAACAACGCGTGGGTTACCCGCAATGATATTGCCTGAGCTCAGGTAGTTATGACCACCAACAAAGTCAGTCACCAGACCGCCAGCTTCACGAACCAGCAGTTCGCCACCGGCGAAATCCCATGGTTTCAGACCAATTTCAAAGAAACCGTCAACGCGACCAGCGGCAACATAGGCCAGATCCAGCGCAGCGGAACCGGTGCGACGGAAGTCAGCGCACTGAGTGAACAACTTGCCCAAAATGGCGATATAAGCAGGAGCGTGTTGTTTAACTTTGAATGGGAAGCCAGTTGCCAGAATAGTGCCGTCTAAATCTTTAGCCGCTGCACCACGCAGACGATAGCCATTCAACTGAGCACCCTGACCGCGGGTTGCCGTGAACAGTTCGTTACGCATTGGATCATAAACAACAGCAACTTCAGTACGGCCTTTGATGCGTACTGCGATAGAGACTGCGAAATGTGGAAGACGTTTGATGAAGTTTGCAGTGCCATCCAGTGGATCAACTACCCATTGAATGTCGTGATCTTCACCGACCAACTCACCGCGTTCTTCGCTGATAATCGTGTGCTTAGGGTAAGACTTACGGATGGTCTCAATGATCAGGTGTTCAGCGTCACGGTCAACGTTGGTCACAAAATCGTTGCTGCCTTTCTGTGTAGTTTCGACAGCGTCAGGAGTTTCGTAATTTTTGGCAATCAGGTTACCAGCCTTACGCGCAGCGCGTATGGCGATATTCAGCATCGGATGCATGGGTATCTTCCACGGGATGTTAAAGAACAGGAAACGGCGCGCATTATAGCAGGCTGTGAATTAAACAGCCACGTCTGATTTCAATTCACTCCTGTTTATATCTGACCAATAGATTGCGATGAAAAGGTGGCGTGATGAAAACTCAATCAGAAACGGATTAAATCAATAGAAACGATCAATAGAAGCTTTATGTTAAGATATCCCGATTATCCAAACCAACTCAGAGTTAGCATGCTGGACAACATTCGTATTGTGCTGGTGGAGACTTCCCATACCGGAAACATGGGTTCGACTGCACGAGCTATGAAAACTATGGGGTTAACTAACCTCTATCTCGTCAATCCACTCGTGAAACCGGATTCTCAGGCTATTGCCTTGTCGGCTGGTGCGAGCGACGTGATTGGTAACGCGACTATCGTTGATACCTTTGATGAGGCTATCGCAGGCTGTAGCCTCGTAGTCGGCACTAGCGCACGTTCTCGTTCGTTGCCTTGGCCAATGTTAGAGCCACGCGAATGCGGTCAGCGTAGCGCGATGGAATCTGAACATGCGCCGGTAGCGATTGTCTTTGGCCGCGAGCGCGTTGGTCTGACAAATGAAGAATTGCAAAAGTGTCACTACCACGTGGCGATCCCAGCTAATCCAGAATACAGCTCGTTAAATCTGGCGATGGCGGTGCAGATCATTTCTTATGAAATACGCGTTGCTCATCTCGATCGTATTGCCGCGCACGAACCGGTGCCGGAAGAAGAGCCGTATCCATTGGTAGACGATCTTGAACGTTTCTACGCTCATCTGGAAGAAACTCTGCACGCGACAGGATTTATCCGTCCGACTCATCCAGGCAATATCATGAGCCGCTTGCGCCGATTGTTTACTCGTGCTCGCCCTGAAGCGCAAGAATTGAACATTTTGCGCGGTATTTTGGCGTCAATTGAGAAGCAAGAGCACGGAAAGCACTAAATCGAGACTGCTTTCGTCGGAATATCATAGTAAAATACACAGGTATTCCGATGAGTAAGATGCTGATAGTAAACAGGGAATGTTGTTGTACTGGTAACGTTGTTTTAACAGGATGTAATAGTTGAGTGAATTACTAGGTTAAATAGTTGACTGTTTTACTCAGGAATGAGAAAATTAACGCGTTCGATAAGTAAGCGTGTTTCATCTTTTTTCTTAAAGGTTACTATTTGCCATGAGACTGACATCCAAAGGCCGTTACGCTGTTACAGCTATGCTTGATGTGGCATTGCACTCCCAGGAAGGGCCAGTTCCGCTGGCAGATATTTCCGAACGTCAGGGCATCTCGCTCTCTTATTTGGAACAATTATTTTCGCGTCTGCGCAAGAATGGATTAGTTTCCAGCGTGCGTGGACCGGGCGGTGGTTATCTGCTGGGTAAAGACGCAGCTGAAATCGCCGTAGGTACCGTGATCACTGCCGTTGATGAATCTGTTGATGCAACGCGTTGTCAGGGTAAAGAAGGTTGTCAGGGTGGGACCCGTTGTCTGACGCATACGCTGTGGCGTGACTTGAGTGAGCGTATCAGCGGTTTTCTGAATAACATCACTCTGGCTGAACTGGTGAATAACCAAGAAGTGCTAGATGTTGCCGATCGCCAGAATTCCGATACGCGTCGTGGTGCCAATACTAACGGTCGTCAGGACACGATTAACGTGAATCTGCGCGCATAAGCAGCTGCGACGACGAGTCATAACACTTTCTTTAAATGCATTATTTGGAAGTGATGTACGGAGCAAGAGAATGAAATTACCGATTTATCTAGACTATTCAGCAACTACGCCAGCCGATCCGCGCGTAGCTGAAAAGATGATGCAGTTTTTAACCTTGGACGGTACTTTCGGTAACCCGGCTTCACGTTCCCACCGTTTTGGGTGGCAGGCGGAAGAAGCGGTAGATATCGCACGTAACAACATTGCTGAACTGGTCGGTGCCGATCCGCGTGAGATCGTCTTTACCTCCGGAGCAACCGAATCTGACAACTTGGCGATTAAAGGTGCTGCTAATTTCTATCAGAAGAAAGGCAAGCACATCATCACCAGCAAAACCGAACATAAAGCTGTGCTGGACACTTGCCGTCAGTTAGAACGTGAAGGCTTTGAAGTGACCTATCTGGCACCGCAACGTAACGGTATTATCGATCTCAAAGAGCTAGAAGCAGCCATGCGTGAAGATACCATTGTGGTTTCTATCATGCATGTAAACAACGAGATTGGCGTGATTCAGGACATCGAAGCTATCGGTGAACTGTGCCGCAGCCGTGGCATCATCTTCCACGTTGATGCGACGCAAAGCGTAGGCAAACTGCCTATCGATTTGAGCAAATTGAAAGTCGATTTGATGTCTTTCTCTGGCCACAAAATTTATGGCCCGAAAGGTATTGGTGCACTGTACGTCCGTCGTAAACCACGCGTTCGTATTGAAGCACAGATGCACGGCGGTGGTCATGAGCGCGGTATGCGTTCGGGTACCTTGCCTGTTCATCAGATCGTCGGTATGGGCGAAGCTTACCGTATCGCTAAAGAAGAAATGGCTACCGAAGTTCCACGTCTGCGCGCGCTGCGCGATCGTCTGTGGGATGGATTAAAAGATCTTGAAGAAGTGTACCTAAATGGTTCTTTAGAGCACGGTGCACCGAATATCCTGAACGTAAGCTTTAATTACGTCGAAGGCGAATCCTTAATTATGGCATTGAAAGATCTAGCCGTATCTTCTGGTTCAGCCTGTACTTCTGCCAGTTTGGAGCCGTCATACGTGCTGCGTGCTTTGGGAATGAACGATGAGTTAGCACATAGCTCTATTCGTTTCTCATTGGGTCGCTTTACCACGGAAGAAGAGATCGACTACGCCATCGCTCTGGTTCGTAAGTCTATTGGCCGTCTGCGTGACCTGTCTCCACTGTGGGATATGTTCAAGCAGGGTGTAGACATCAGCACCATTGAGTGGGCTGCTCATTAATCTCAGGATTCAAATTTAAGGAGTAACGTTATGGCTTACAGCGACAAAGTTATTGATCATTATGAAAATCCGCGCAACGTTGGTTCTTTCGATAACGAAGACCCAACCATTGGTAGCGGCATGGTCGGCGCACCCGCGTGTGGCGACGTGATGAAGTTGCAGATTAAAGTCAACAATGAGGGTATCATTGAAGATGCTCGCTTTAAGACTTATGGCTGTGGTTCAGCAATCGCATCAAGTTCACTGGTTACCGAATGGGTAAAAGGCAAGTCTCTCGACCAAGCTCAGGCTATCAAAAACACGGATATTGCCGAAGAGCTGGCTCTGCCACCAGTGAAAATTCACTGTTCGATTTTGGCTGAAGACGCCATCAAAGCGGCTATTGCAGATTATAAAACGAAGCATTCCGCTAAGTAATTTGTAGACGTTTTTCAGTGAGTTTCAGGACTGGCGATTTAAGACTGAATCGCCAGTAACCGTTATCAGAGAAACGCTTAACAAGAATTGAGGTTGTTGTATGTCTATTAGCATGAGCGACGCTGCCGCACAGCGCGTACAGACATTTTTGGCTAACCGCGGTAAAGGGTATGGCTTACGTCTGGGAGTGAGAACTTCTGGCTGTTCGGGAATGGCGTATGTACTGGAATTTGTTGATGCACCCAATGAAGATGATGTGGTGTTTGAAGACAAAGGCGTAAGAGTGATCGTTGATGGTAAAAGCTTGGCGTATCTTGATGGTACGGAGCTGGACTTCGTGAAAGAAGGCCTGAACGAGGGCTTTAAGTTCAACAACCCAAATATGACCAGCGAGTGCGGCTGCGGCGAAAGCTTTAACGTCTGATTGGCCGGACTGCTGTCTGCTGACGTATCGCAACGTTTTGTATACCCGTCATAGTTCAAGCTGCATGTGCGTTGCCTGCGACTCGAATTATTTAGGGTATATGAGGTATTTTGGGACACCTCATCCACAGACCAACATCAGAGCACGGCATGGATTACTTCACATTATTCGGGCTGCCGGTTCGCTACCCAGTGGACGGCAGCCTTCTTGCTTCACGCTATCAGGAATTGCAGCGTCAATTCCACCCCGATCGCTACGCGTCTAAACCTGAACGCGAGCGTATGCAGGCTATTCAACAAGCTGCAACCATCAATGATGCCTATCAAACTCTAAAACATCCCCTTAAACGCGCAGAGTATATGCTCTTTTTGCAGGGATTTGATTTGAGTAATGAACAGCACACAATGCGTGATACATCGTTCCTTATGGAACAGTTAGAATTGCGTGAAGAGCTTGATGGTATTGCGCATAAGGCCGACCCTGAAGAAGCGTTAATAGCCTTTTCAGCGCGGATCGCTAAAATGACCAAAACGCGCAGTGCACAGATGCTTACCGAGCTGGATCAACAGCAGTGGGAATCAGCGGCGGACACTGTACGTAAGCTACGTTTTCTCGACAAGCTACAGCAGCAAGTGGAACAACTCGAAGAAAAACTGCTGGGCCTATAACCGATTTTTGATTGTGTTGATTCAATGGATGTTTGCTAACAGACGTTGTTCTGACAAATCTTGTTTAACGGAAGCTCAAGATGGCTTTATTGCAAATTAGTGAGCCGGGGCTGAGTGCTGCTCCGCATCAACGCCGTTTAGCGGCGGGTATCGATTTAGGTACGACCAATTCATTGGTGGCGACCGTGCGCAGCGGCCAAGCAGAAACTCTGGCCGATGCGCAGGGCCGTCATTTGCTGCCTTCTGTCGTCCATTATCTTAAAGATGAAATTAACGTTGGCTATGACGCTCGCCAACAGGCGGCTCAAGATCCGGTTAATACCATTAGTTCTGCCAAGCGCCTGATGGGACGCTCTTTAGCCGATGTGCAAGCACGCTATCCGCATATGCCTTACCAGTTTGAGGCCAGCGAAAATGGCTTGCCGATGATGATAACGGCGGGCGGATCGGTGAACCCGATTCAAGTGTCAGCTGAAATTTTAAAAGCGCTGGCAGAGCGCGCCAAAGCGACCTTGGAAGGTGAGCTGGATGGCGTGGTGATCACCGTTCCTGCTTATTTTGATGATGCTCAGCGTCAGGGGACGAAAGACGCGGCGCGTCTGGCTGGCTTGCATGTATTGCGCTTGCTGAATGAGCCTACCGCAGCGGCGATTGCCTATGGTTTGGATTCAGGCCAAGAAGGTGTGATTGCGGTATACGATCTGGGCGGTGGCACTTTCGATATTTCTATTCTGCGCTTAAGCCGTGGTGTCTTCGAAGTTTTAGCGACCGGCGGCGATTCTGCTCTGGGCGGTGATGATTTCGACCATCTGCTGGCCGATTTTTTACGTGAGCAATCTGGTTATGCCGATCGCAGCGATGCGCGCATTCAGCGTCAGTTCCTTGATGTGGCTGTTGAAGCCAAGATCGCGCTCAGCGATGCTGAAAAGGTAGACGTTGAGGTGGCGGGCTGGAAAGGCTGCGTGACTCGCGCGCAGTTTGACGAACTGATTGGATCTTTGGTTAAGCGTACGTTGCTTTCCTGTCGCCGTGCGTTGAAAGATGCTGGCGTCACCGCCGATGAAGTGATTGAAGTGGTGATGGTTGGGGGTTCTACTCGCGTTCCTTTGGTTCGCGAACTGGTGGGCGATTTCTTTGGCCGTACACCGCTGACCTCTATCGACCCCGATCGCGTCGTGGCCATTGGTGCCGCTATTCAGGCAGATATTCTGGTGGGTAACAAACCTGATTCGGAAATGCTGCTGTTGGACGTTATCCCACTGTCTCTGGGCTTAGAAACCATGGGCGGATTGGTTGAGAAAGTGATCCCACGCAATACCACGATTCCGGTAGCGCGTGCGCAGGAGTTCACGACGTTCAAAGATGGCCAAAACGCCATGATGATCCACGTGGTGCAGGGTGAGAGAGAACTGGTTCAAGACAACCGATCCCTTGCTCGTTTTACTCTGCGAGGGATCCCTGCCATGCCTGCTGGCGGTGCGCATATTCGCGTAACTTTCCAAGTCGATGCTGACGGCCTGCTGAGCGTCACCGCGATGGAGAAATCCACCGGTGTGCAATCTTCGATTCAGGTAAAACCATCCTATGGCCTGAGCGATGATGAAATCATCACCATGATTAAAGACTCCATGGCAAATGCCACGGGGGATATCAGTGCGCGTATGCTGGCGGAACAAAAAGTAGAAGCGGCTCGTGTGTTGGAAAGCCTGAACGGTGCGCTGGCGGAAGATTCTGCACTGCTCAGCGAGTCAGAGCTGAGTAACATCAAGCAGGCCGTTACTGCCCTAGAGCAGGCCGCTGCGGGTGATGTTGCTGGAGATATTGAAGCTGCGATTAAAGTGCTTGATGCACAAACGCAAGAATTTGCTGCGCGCCGGATGGATGCATCTGTTCGCCGAGCGCTGGCTGGTCATTCTGTGGATGAGGTTTAAAAATGCCAAAAATCGTATTTCTTCCTAATCAGGAGCACTGCCCAGATGGCGCAGTTCTTGAAGCTCAGGAAGGCGAAACGATTCTCGACGTTGCTCTGCGTAACGGAATCGAAATTGAACATGCCTGCGAGAAATCATGCGCTTGCACAACCTGCCACTGTATCGTCCGCGAAGGTTTTGACTCGCTGGAAGAAAGCAGCGAGCTGGAAGATGACATGCTAGATAAAGCATGGGGTCTAGAACCGGAAAGTCGCCTGAGCTGTCAGGCAAAAGTTGCGGATCAGGATTTGGTTGTTGAGATCCCTCGTTACACCGTTAACCACGCGCGTGAGCATTAAAATAAGCGATTGCGTCTGTCATTTTGAACGTGGGCAGTGCTGATAACGCTTATTAGGGAGAATATATGGGACTTAAGTGGCAAGACAGCCGTGAGATTGGCGAAGCGCTGTATGACGCGTTTCCAGATGTTGATCCTAAAACGGTTCGTTTCACCGATATGCACCAGTGGATTTGCGATCTAGAAGATTTCGATGATGATCCTACAAAATCGAACGAAAAAATTCTGGAAGCGATCCTGCTAGTCTGGTTAGATGAAGCAGAGTAAACAGCATAGGGCTACCTGAGAAGGTGGCCTTTTTACTAAATGTACCCGTAGTAAATGTACCCGTCATAATTCAAGCAGCATCAGGGGTGGCGACGTTCGCTGTGTACGCATCATTGGAATGCGCTTGCTGGCTTTCTCAATGCAACTCGAATTATTTTTGGTATAAATACTGAGCAATAATAATCGCTGAACAATTTCACTGAAAAACGAACGATTAATAACTATACCCCGCATCATACAAGTTACGGCCAACGCATCTGTATTTGACGTAAGACGGGGATATCAGGAGAAGACTTATGTCGAACGAATTTATGCCGATTAGTTTGTCCCATCAGCCAGCGGATGCACGCTGGGGGGAAAAAGCGCTGTTGAGCTCTAATGCCGAAGGTATGGTGATCCACCTGAACGGCAGTAGCGAACTTGTCGCCGTCCAGCGTGCGGCACGTAAGCTGGATGGCCAAGGGATCAAACAGGTACACCTGAGTGGTGAAGGCTGGGATCTGGAAAAATGTTGGGCATTCTGGCAAGGCTACCGTGGTCCAAAAGGATCGCGTCAGGTGCAGTGGCCAGAACTGAGTGAATCCGATCGTGCAGAATTAGATCGCCGCCTGAAGATCGTTGACTGGGTACGAGACACGATCAATGCGCCAGCGGAAGACGTTGGGCCTTCGCAACTGGCACAGCGTGCCGTCGATCTGATGTGCAGCGTAGCGTGTGATAACGTGAGCTATCGCATTACCAAAGGTGAAGATCTACGTGAACAGGGTTACATGGGGCTGCATACCGTCGGTCGTGGCTCTGAACGTTCGCCAGTGTTGCTTGCGTTGGACTACAACCCAACCGGCAATCCTGATTCACCGGTTCTGGCTTGCTTGGTCGGCAAAGGTATTACCTTTGACTCAGGTGGCTACAGCATGAAGCAAAGCGCATTCATGGACTCCATGAAGTCGGATATGGGCGGCGCGGCCACGGTTACTGGCGCACTGGCGCTGGCGGTGTCACGCGGTTTAAATCAGCGTGTAAAACTGTTCCTGTGCTGTGCAGATAACTTGGTCAGCGGCAACGCCTTTAAACTGGGCGATATTATCACTTACCGTAACGGTAAAACCGTTGAAATTATGAATACCGATGCGGAAGGACGTTTGGTCTTAGCCGACGGTTTAATTGATGCATCAGAACAGAATGCCGAGATGATCATCGATTGTGCCACCCTGACCGGCGCGGCTAAAACCGCATTGGGTAATGACTACCATGCATTGTTCAGCTTTGATGATGCACTGGCCGCTGATTTACTGCAAAGCGCAGAGCAGGAAAACGAAGCCTTCTGGCGTTTACCGCTGGCTGAGTTCCACCGTAGCCAACTGCCATCTAATTTCGCGGAACTGAATAACGTTGCTGGTGCTGCCTATGGCGCTGGGGCGAGCACCGCTGCGGCCTTCCTATCTTACTTCGTTAAAGAGTATCGCCAAGGTTGGTTACATATTGACTGTTCCGCGACCTATCGCAAAAGTGCGGTCGACCAGTGGGCTGCGGGTGCAACGGGTCTAGGCGTGCGAGCGCTGGCGAATCTGTTGTTGGAAAAGGCGAAGGCTTAATTACGAGCTTTAGACCTCATTCTACGTCTCCCCCGAGAAGGGGGAGGCTAGAAGACGGTTGATATACCGATCATTTTTGGAGTACCCGATGAGTTCTCATCATCACGATCATCACCATGACACGCCGGAAGAACAGCTAGAAAAAAGCCTTGAAAAGGCGGTGAAAGATCCTGCTTATCGCACGTTGTTTTACCGCACGTTGCTAGATTCCACGGTTTATATTCTGGCCGAAAGCGGTGTACAGGATAAAGGTGAGTTAATCATAGCGCCTAATGCTGAGCTGAATGTTCAGCATTGGGAGATGCAGGATGGTCTATCAACGATTCCCTTTTTCTCCTCGCTGAAAATGCTACAGCAGGCGGTTGAGGATGAAGAACAGCCGTTTATGGCGCTGCCGGTGCGTGATTTATTTGCAATGACAAAAGGCGCACAGCTGTTTCTGAATCCAAAATGTGAATATGGCAAAGCCTTTTATCCGCAGGAAGTGGCGATGCTCCTCCAGACTGGGGGCATGGCGCAGCCGATGGAGCAGGTGATTGACGGTGGAAGCAAAATCTTGCTTGGCCAGCCGGAAGAGTACCCGTCTGCAATGGTTGATGCGTTAACGACGTTATTTACCCAGCGTAAAATTGTACGTAATGCTTATTTGGCCCTATTTCAGGATCAAACCGTGGATGAAAAGCCAAACCTGTTGATTGGATTAGAAATTGACGGCTCAGATGCTGAAATCGAACTGTTGATTCAGGAGACGGGAAGCTTAGCGAGCGAAACGGCACCAGAAGAGGAGCCCGTTGATCTCTGTCTGGTGACGGATGAGAAAGGCGATGCGGTAAGTCACTATCTCAAAACGCATACTCAGCCGTTTTATCAGCGCCGCTGGGGCAGCTGGCTTAGAAACAGCATTCCAGCCAGTGGAACTGCGTAATAATGCAATGATAGAGAGAGCCGCTAGGCTCTCTATTTTCATTTTAGGCCTAGTATATTCCGAATTAAATTTTCGGCATTTCACTTTCATTATTTGTCGCAGATAATAGAGTCATTCAGACTAATAATGGAAAATGTCATGCGCCAAGGATCATCCCTGCCAGATAAACACCGTACCGCACGTATTTTACGTCGCAGTGTACTTGTGGCCACATTTATCTCAGCGCTTTCTGCATGTGATAACAACGATGTTAAAACGGCGCAGTCTGCTCCAGCGGAAGTGACGCAGAAGAAAGCCCTAACCGATGCTGAACTTACGGTATTGGCGAAACAGTCGCAGGGTAAAGCGTTGACCATGCTGGATGCTTCAGAGCTACAGCTGGATGGTGCTGCGGCACTGGTCCTGACATTTTCCGTTCCTTTAGATCCCAAACAAAAATTTGCCGATCGTGTTCATTTAGTCGACACCGAGAATGGCAAAATTGATGGTGCATGGGAGCTGGCAGATAACTTACGTGAACTGCGTTTGCGTCATTTGGAGCCCAAGCGCAAATTATTATTAACGGTTGATCCTGAATTGACCGCTCTTAACGGTGCGACTCTGGGTAAAGAAGCCCAACAGAAAATAGCCACCAAGGATATTCAACCAAGCGTTGGGTTTGCTAGCCGCGGTTCGCTATTGCCAGGTAAAGTCGCAGCGGGTTTACCGGTTATGGCGCTTAACGTGAACAGTGTTGATGTGAATTTCTATCGCATCAAATCGACGTCGCTACCCGCGTTTCTATCTGAGTGGGGCTATGGCCAGTCTGTTGAATCTTGGCGTGCCGACGAATTGCTAAAAATGGCCGATCTTGTTTATACCGGACGTTTTGATCTTAACCCTCAGCGTAACACGCGAGAAAAACTTCAACTGCCACTCGCAGATATAAAGCCATTACAAGACAGCGGTGTTTACCTTGCGGTTATGCAGCAGGCAGGTCGTTACACCTATAGCAATCCAGCCACGCTACTCACGCTGAGCGATATCGGTGTTTCGTTACATAGCTACCATGAGCGCATGGATGTATTTACTCAAGCACTCGCCGGTGGTGGAGCGATGAAAGACGTCGCTTTGCAGGTGCTAGATGAGAAAGGCCGCGTGCTGGCTGAAGGTAAAACGGATGCGCAGGGTCATGCACAGCTGGGTAAATCACCGAAAGCGAAATTACTGTTGGCGACCCAAAATGGGCAGACCAGCATTATCGATTTAACACAACCTGCGTTGGATCTCAGCGAGTTTGATATTGATGGTCCAAAGGGGTTCACTAAGCAGATATTTGCCTTTGGTCCTCGCGATCTCTATCGCCCAGGCGAAACGGTCATTGTTAACGCGTTGCTGCGCGATGCCGATGGGCAGCCACTGCCGGAACAGCCGATCAAAGTGGATGTTTTACGTCCAGATGACAGCTTGGCATCCAGCTTTGTCTGGAAACCAGAAAATGGACTGTATCAATATCGTTATGCCTTGCCGGAAGGTGCGGCTACGGGCAAATGGTCGCTGCGCTTTAATCTTGGTGATAACCAGCCACGTTACTACGCCATTAACGTTGAAGACTTCATGCCTGAGCGTATGGCATTAGAAGTCAAGCCGCAAAGTACGACTCCGCTTGAGATGAAACAGAGCGTAACGTTTGATGTCTCTGGTCGCTATTTATATGGCGCTCCGGCGGATTCTAATCGCTTACAAGGCCAGCTTTATTTGCGTCCACTCACTGAAGCCGTTGCCGATTTACCGGGCTATCGTTTTGGTTTAGAGCCTGAGGAAAGCCTCAGACGCACTTTGGATGAAGTCGATACCACGCTGGATGCGCAAGGTAAAGCGAGTATCAAAACAGAAAGCCAGTGGGGTGATGTTAAATCGCCGGTGCGTCTTATTTTTCAAGCCAGTTTATTAGAATCAGGTGGACGTCCTGTCACTCGTCGCAGTGAGCAGAATGTGTGGCCTGCCAAAACGTTGTCAGCAATTCGTCCTTTGTTTGGCAAGCAAGAAATCTACGATTATCAAACCAATAGCTATCGCAGCCAGCCAATGGTGGATGAAAATAGCGAAGCCTCGTTTGATGTTATCTATACCGATCCTCAAGGGAAGCGCTTGGCGAAGCAGGGACTAAAAGCCACGCTCATTCAGGAACGTAGGGATTACTACTGGCAGTGGTCTGAGTCATCTGGCTGGCAGTCGCAGTACGATCAAAAAGATCTCGCGGTGGGAGAGCAAACGCTGAATATCGCTGCTGAAGGCAGTGCAAAAGTGAGCTTCCCCGTAGAGTGGGGCTCTTATCGTATTGAGGTCAAAGATCCCAATAATGGCTTAATTAACAGCGTGCGCTTCTGGGCTGGATACCGTTGGCAAGATAATACCGATGGTACGGGAGCAGTGCGTCCCGATCAGGTTAAGCTCAAACTGGATAAACCAAACTACCAGCCGGGTGAAAAAGCTAAGGTCACGATTACTGCGCCAAGCGCAGGTAAAGGCTATCTGATGATGGAGTCCAGTGAAGGGCCTCTGTGGTGGCAGGAAATTGATGTGCCGGAAAAAGGCATTACGGTCGACGTTCCCCTAAATCAGGCTTGGCGCCGTCACGATTTGTATCTTAGTGCGCTGGTGGTTCGTCCTGGAGAGAAAGATCGCCAAGTGACGCCGAAGCGCGCAGTAGGCCTATTGCATGTACCGCTGAATGAAGAGGCGCGTAGATTAGATGTGACGTTGACCGCTCAAGATAAAATTCGGCCTAACCAAACCGTACCCGTTCAGGTAAACGTTGCCAGCGTCAAAGGAGAGAAACAGAAAGATGTCATGGTATTGCTCTCTGCGGTAGACGTTGGAATTCTGAATGTCACTGATTTTAAAACGCCTGATCCTTATGACGCCTTCTTAGGCCGTAAACGCTATGGCGCAGATCAATATGATATTTATGGTCAGTTGATTGAAGGATCGGGTCGTTTGGGTACGCTGCGTTTTGGTGGTGATGGCGATATGTCCCGCGGCGGTAAAAAACCACCAACGGATGTCAATATTGTTGCTCAGCAGATGCAAAGAGTGACCTTAGATGAAAATGGTAACGGTGTCGTTCAACTGCCGGTACCTGATTTTAACGGTGAACTGCGCTTGATGGCGCAGGCGTGGAATGGCCAGAATTTTGGTAGTGCAGAACGCAAGATGACGGTAGCAGCGCCGGTGATCGCAGAGTTGCAAACCCCGCGTTTCTTAGCGGGCGGTGATAGCAGCCAACTCGCGCTTGATGTGACGAATTTATCAGGACATCCGCAGACCTTGGGGGTTGCGTTGACCACAAGTGGCTTAATTAGCCTCAGTGGTGAAAATAGTCAGCCGCTTGTTTTGGAAAATGGCGAACGCAAAACCCTAACCATCCCGGTGACTGCGCAAAATGGTTTTGGTGAAGGTAGCGTTGCGGTGCGGATTGTAGGGATGCAACTGCCTGGCGAACAAATCAGTGACTATCAGCACAGCTGGAAAATTGGTGTCCGCCCTGCGTACCCCGCTGAAACACGTCATTTGGCGAGCGTGATTCAGCCGGGAGAAAGCTGGAGTGTGGATACAGAACAGTTTTCTGGGCTAGAGGCTCCTGAAGCGAAGTTATTACTGACAAGCCGTCCGCCACTGAATATAGCCCGCTATATTCGTCAACTGTACGCCTATCCGTATGGCTGTGCGGAGCAAACAACCAGTGGGCTCTATCCATCGTTATATACCAATCAGCAGCAGTTGGCGCAGTTAGGCATTAAAACCTCAAGCGATGAGGTTCGCCGCCAAAAAATTGAAACCGGTATTAATCGCCTACTGGGAATGCAACGCTACGACGGCAGCTTTGCGCTATGGAGTAGTGATGGCCCAGAGGAATATTGGCTGACCGCTTATGTCACCGACTTCTTGCATCGCGCGCGTGAGCGTGGATTTGCGGTGTATGACGACGGATTAAAGCAGGCAGATGCCGTATTACTTCGTTACCTGCAGGATCGCAACCGAATTGATGTGAGTTCCAGTGCTCGCCCAGACGCGACTCGCTTTGCCGTACAAGCCTATGCGGGATTTGTATTAGCCAAGCAAAAACAGGCTCCGTTAGGTGCCTTACGTGAGTTGTATGAGCGTCGAGCTCAGGCCGAATCGGGTTTACCGCTGGTTCAATTAGGTATTGCTCTGAAGGTCATGGGCGATGTGCCACGCAGCGAAGAAGCTTTAAAACAAGGCTTGGCAATGTCGCGTCAGTCTAACAACTACTGGTTAGACGATTATGGTAGCCCAGTGCGCGATGAAGCGATGATTATCGCGCTGATGGAAGAGTTTAACGTGGATCCAAAAGCACAGGAGCAGCGCTTACTCTCACTGTCCGATCGACTGACCACCATCCAGTATTTGTCTACGCAGGAACTGAATTCTGTGTTTATGGCAAGCAAAGACGCTATTGGTCAAGCTGAGGGGCCGTGGAAAGCGGTTATTTCATCTGCCAAAGGGATGGATTTAGCCAGCGGTGAAAGCATGCAGGTGAAAGACTATGATGAGTCTTGGTTAGCTAATGGGGTAGTGATCAATAACCAAGGCGAGTCCGCACTTTATCCTCGTTTTGACGTAGTGGGATATCCAACGTCAGCGCCGCAGCCGATGAGCAACAATTTGGATATCAAACGTGACTTCCTTGGCTTGGACGGCAAACCTGTAGATCTAAACCAACTGAAAAGTGGACAATTGTTCTTAGTCCACTTGGATATCTGGTCATCTGAGCACGTCCCAGACGCGCTGGTTGTTGATTTGCTACCGGCGGGCGTGGAACTGGAAAACCAAAATCTTAATGATTCCAGCGCCAGTATGAATGAAGCTGCCGCCGAAGTGGTTTCCCTGTTAGATGCATCTCGCCAGTCAGCGGTTAAACACCAAGAGTTTAGAGACGATCGCTATATTGCCGCGATAGACGTTCAGCCAGAACAGCATACAACGCTGCTGTATCTTGCAAGAGCCGTTACTCCAGGGAAATACTTACTACCCGCGCCGCAGGTGGAGTCTATGTATATTCCACAATGGCGAGCGGTGGGAAGCACGCCAGAATCAGTCACCATTGGGCAGTGATAACCGGTTGATGATGTTACTAAAACGGTTATGCAAGTGGTGCGGGATAATCGCACTGCTTGCGCTGTTGGCTGTTACTGGACTTTGGGTAGCGGATAGGGTGTGGCCGCTACCCATCAAAGATGTGCAAGTCGCTCGCGTCGTGGTTGCCGCTGATGGATCTCCACTATGGAGATTCGCCGATGGGCAAGGCGTTTGGCGATACCCTGTGAATGTTGATCAGGTTTCCCCTTATTATCTCCAAGCATTGTTAACCTATGAAGATCGCTGGTTTTACCAACATCCTGGCATCAATCCTTTTGCTTTAGCGCGTGCGGCATGGCAAGACGTTAGCCATGGCAGAATTATTTCTGGTGGTAGCACGTTGTCCATGCAGGTCGCGCGTTTGCTGGATCCTCATTCTCGAACGTTTGGCGGCAAAGTTCGCCAAGTTTGGCGAACGGCTCAGCTTGAATGGCACCTGTCTAAGACCCAAATCCTTGAGCTTTATTTAAACCGCGCTCCTTTTGGCGGTACGCTGCAGGGAATTGGCGCTGCAAGCTGGGCCTATTTGGGTAAACCCCCCGATGAACTCACTCGCTCTGAGGCGGCACTGCTTGCGGTATTACCCCAGGCTCCTAGCCGTTTACGTCCCGACCGTTACCCTATTCGCGCACAAACCGCGCGTAATAAAGTGCTCGATCGCTTGGCGCAGTATCAAGTATGGACACAGCAGCAAGTTGATGATATTAAACAGGAACCTGTTTGGTTGTCACCGCGCCAGATGCCACAGAGTGCACCGCTGTTAGCTCGACGGATGATTCAAACCTATCCTCAGCAGGGCGTCATCAACACGACGATAGATGCCTCGTTACAGCGACAACTAGAGACGCTGGCTAAAGGCTGGGTCTCTCGTCTTCCTGCTAAGACTTCCGTTGGCGTTTTGATTGTTGATCATACCGATATGCAGGTGAAGGCGTATCTGGGATCGCTAGATTTTGCCGACAATAGCCGCTTTGGACATGTGGATATGGTGAGAGCCTCGCGTTCTCCTGGCTCAACCTTAAAGCCATTCTTATATGGATTGGCCTTGGATGATGGTTTGATCCACAACGAGTCGCTATTACAAGATGTTCCACGACGATTTGGCGATTATCGACCCGGTAATTTTGATACGGGTTTCCACGGCGCGGTAAGCGCCAGTGAAGCATTAACCCGTTCGTTAAATCTGCCAGCTGTGCAGCTATTAGAGGCCTATGGCCCTAAACGCTTTGCTGCGCAATTACGTAATGCCGGGTTAGAACTGAGTTTTCCCGATAACGCCGAGCCGAATCTTGCGTTAATTTTAGGGGGGGCGGGGGCTCGATTAGAACAGCTGGTTTCCACCTATAGTGCCTTGGCTCGTCAGGGGGAAAGTGCTGATTTGCGCTATGTCGTTGGGCAGAAAATATATAACCGTCCATTAATGTCGCCGGGAGCGGCATGGATTATTCGGCGTACGTTAGCAGGGCAAGCAAGGCCAGAGCCCGATGATTCACTTAGCGCAGTTGTGCCTCTTGCTTGGAAAACGGGCACCAGCTTCGGTTATCGCGATGCGTGGGCGATAGGGGTTAATGCGCGTTATACCATTGGCGTATGGGTTGGGCGGCCAGATGGTACGCCAGTAGCAGGGCAGTTTGGTTATGCCACCGCGGTACCATTGCTATTTCAGCTGAATAATTTATTGCTGAATAACCCGACATTACGGGGGAATGGCTGGCCCACTGATCCGCGCCCATCAACGGTTACACGAGCAATGATCTGTTGGCCCAGCGGACAACCATCAAATGAACAAGACGGAAATTGTCGTCAGCGGCGCTCGGCATGGGTGTTGGATGAAACCACTCCGCCGACGTTGGTTGCTCCAGAACAGGAGAGCAGTCAGGGGATTTGGCAGCATGAATGGCTAGATGCCGAGGGCAAGCGGGTTGCACCAGAATGTCATGGTGCGGTCGAGAAGTTGCTAGCACTCTGGCCCTTGCCGCTTGAGCCTTGGTTACCTGAGGCAGAAAAGCGAGCTAACCGTATTCCGGCTGCGAGTAAAGTTTGTCCTCCACCGGTAGAAAACCTATCAGCCCCTCTCATCTTGATTGGATTAAGTGATGGCTCGATTCTGCGTCGCCCCCCAGGAAAAACGGACATTGATTTGCGGCTGATTACGCAGGGCGGTGAGGGACAACGCTGGTGGTTTTTGAACGGAGAACTTGTTTCGCAGGAGGCATCGTTATTTTATCGATTCACTAAAGTTGGCCGTTATCAGCTCACAGTAATGGATGGCGGTGGGCAGATTGCCAGCGTAGATTTTCAGGTGGAGTGATACCGCTTTGTGCTTTAAATCAAAAAAGTAATATTTCCTTAACATTTTTATCTCATTTCAATAGGCAAATATTAGCTGCCCATCTATAATCGGCGGCGATTCATAGCCGGAGTTTGGCTATCGAGGTATGAAAATAAGAGAATAATCCTTTCATTCAAATGGTTAGAACTCTAAAAATATTCCATCTGCCTTGATGTGGTCGTAAACTCACGAAAATAGTCTCTCCGTAGTTCTTAGCGTTAACGCGCTAACCGCGAAGGAGTTAACGGCTTTCATTGGAAGTTAGACAGAGGTTTAAATGACAGTAGAACGTACCTTCTCCATCGTAAAACCCAATGCGGTGGCTAAAAATGTTATTGGCGCTATTTATTCTCGTTTTGAAGCAGCAGGGCTGAAAATCGTTGCAGCAAAAATGGTTCATCTCACCCGTGAACAGGCTGAAGGTTTCTATGCTGAGCACAAAGGCCGCCCATTCTTCGATGGTCTGGTTGATTTCATGACTTCTGGCCCGATTATGGTTCAGGTGTTGGAAGGTAAAGATGCCGTTCGCCGTAATCGTGAAATCATGGGGGCAACAAACCCTGAAAATGCATTAGCAGGTACGTTGCGCGCTGATTATGCAGATAGCCTGACCGAAAATGCGGCACACGGTTCTGATTCATTAGAATCAGCCGAGCGTGAAATTGCCTATTTCTTTGCAAGCAATGAAGTTTGCCCACGCACTCGTTAATCGACTGCGCAAATCGGTAAGAGATTCTGTTCGTGAAGCTTAACGGCATAGCATCCCGCCGATAGACCGAGTACAATATCGCGCCCTGAGTGGTTATTCCTCAGGGCCGTTTTTTTAAACACATTATCAGCGTAATTATTAATACAATGTTTTTAATGTGTTGTACCTAACAAGACTGAATACGATGCGAACCGAGTTTGTATCTACCCGCAACAGGCGTTACGCTTGTCTAGTCAGTCACCTTAATTATCGCGCCGCAAAGTGTAACAACGAGGCCAGAGTTTAGTATGTCAAAAGATCCAGTGATCAAAGCCCATTCATCTCATTCAGATATTACGTCTGAATCTATTGTCGTCGAGTCAAACTTGTCTGAAATTAGCGCACCTATAAATGCTGCGCAGGCTGATGCTATGCAGTCTGCCCCGGCCAATACGTCGGAAAAAATTAACCTTCTCGATCTCGATCGCCAACAAATGCGCGAATTCTTCGCTAAGTTGGGTGAGAAACCTTTCCGCGCCGATCAGGTGATGAAATGGATGTATCACTACTGTTGCGATAATTTTGATGAGATGACCGACATCAATAAGGTGTTGCGTAATAAGCTCAAAGAAATTGCTGAAATTCGTGCCCCAGAAGTGGCAGAAGAGCAGCGCTCAACCGATGGCACCATTAAGTGGGCAATTCAGGTGGGCGACCAGCGGGTTGAAACGGTTTATATTCCGGAAGACGATCGCGCGACATTATGCGTATCTTCGCAGGTCGGTTGTGCACTGGAATGTAAATTCTGTTCTACCGCACAACAAGGGTTTAACCGTAACCTGCGCGTATCAGAAATTATTGGTCAGGTGTGGCGTGCTGCCAAAATTATCGGTGCGCATAAAGTCACGGGACAGCGCCCAATCACTAACGTTGTCATGATGGGAATGGGTGAGCCGTTGCTGAATCTGAACAACGTCGTGCCAGCAATGAACATCATGCTCGATGATTTCGGATTTGGTCTCTCCAAGCGCCGCGTTACTTTATCGACCTCAGGCGTTGTTCCTGCTTTAGAGAAACTGGGCGATATGATTGATGTCGCGTTGGCCATCTCTCTTCATGCGCCGACAGATGAGATCCGAGACGAAATCGTACCCATCAACCGTAAATACAACATCGAAACTTTCCTCGGTGCGGTACGTCGCTATTTAGAGAAATCTAATGCAAATCAGGGGCGTGTTACGGTTGAATACGTCATGCTGGATCATATCAACGATGGTATGGAGCACGCGCATCAGTTAGCTGAATGCTTAAAAGATACGCCATGCAAAATCAACCTAATCCCATGGAACCCGTTCCCGGGAGCGCCGTATGGCCGTAGCTCGAATAGTCGAGTAGACCGCTTCTCTAAAGTTTTGATGGAGTATGGCTTCACCGTGATCGTGCGTAAGACACGCGGCGATGACATTGATGCGGCGTGTGGGCAGTTGGCCGGTGATGTTATTGACCGAACAAAACGGACCATGAAGAAAAAAATGGCGGGTGAACCTATCGCGGTTCGAGAGGTCTGACGCAGAGTGCGTTCATATTAGTGACTTCCCTAACGCTGTTGGTCAAACCCTTTGAGATTCAAAGGAAAAGGATAATAGGGTAAAGCAATGAAGCTAAAAATGAGATGGGTAGTCGGACTGCTGACGGTCAGTTTGTTGGCAGGCTGCTCAAGTTCTAAACCTGAGAGCCAGCAAACCGCGACGGTATCACAGAGCCGGTTGCAGCTCGGGTTGGAATACTTGAATCAGGGCGACTTGAAAGCCGCTCAGCAAAATCTGGAAAAGGCACGAGATGCTGCGCCAGATGATTACCGTACTCAGCTAGGCATGGCGCTTTATCAGCAGCGTGTGGGAGATAATCAGGCCGCACAGGAAAGTTATCAGAAAGCGATGAATTTAGCGCCACAGAATGGCACCGTGATGAATAATTACGGTGCGTTTCTGTGTAGTTTAGGGCAGTATGTACCAGCACAACAACAGTTTAGTTCAGCTGCAAATCTTCCTGATTACGGTCAGGTTGCAGATAGCTTCGAAAATGCAGGTTATTGTTTTCTAAAAGCAGGACAGACTGAGGAAGCGCGTAAGCTATTTAGCCGCGCTTTGAAGAGCGATCCGGATAAGGGAGTTTCGTTAATTGCGGAAGCTATCCGGGAATTTGACCAAGGGAAGCGCGGAGATGCGCGAATAATGTTGGATGTTTACAATCATATTCTACCGGCTAGCGCTAATAGTCTATGGTTACAAATCCGCTTCGCTGCGTTAGATGGGCGCCAAACGAACTTAGAGCGTTATGGCAAACAACTGGCGCGAAATTTTCCACAATCTCAACAGTACCAGCAGTTCCTAGCGAATGAATACTGAAGCCCCCCAAGATCAAACAGCTCCATTGACTACAGGCGAACGCCTGCGCCAAGGCCGCGAAAAGTTAGAACTGTCACAACAGGCTGTTGCAGAACGTCTGTGTCTGAAAGTTTCAACCGTTCGCGATATTGAAGAAGATAAGGCTCCGGTTGAGTTGGCCTCAACATTTTTGCGCGGGTACATACGTTCCTATGCAAAATTGGTTCATATCCCGGAAGACGAATTAACGCCGCTGCTAGAAAAGCAAGCACCGTTGAAGGTGGCAAAAGTTGCGCCTATGCAGAGCTTCTCACTGGGTAAAAAACGTAAAAAGCGCGATGGTTGGCTGATGATGTTTACCTGGCTTGTGGTATTTGTGGTTATTGGTCTCACCGGTTCGTGGTGGTGGCAAAACCATAAAGCCCAGCAAGAAGATATTGCGACAATGGCGAATGAATCCTCTGCTCAGCTGGCAAAAAATGGCCAATTACAATCGTCAGATCCTTCCAATGGTTCTGATGATGTTGCGGCTGCAACGGATACTCAGGAGTCTGCCGGAACCCCGCCAGATTCATCGGTCGCGGCAACTGACAGTCAAACGGCGAACGTTCCTGCGAGTACAACGGCAACGGCACCTGTAGCTAATGCTGAAACTCAGCAGAGCCAGAACAACGCAGTTGTATCGCCAAGTCAGGCTCCGATTGATACGACAACCAATGCGAATACGGCAACGTTACCCACTGCGAGTGCAACAGTAGATGCTGCTGCAACCGTGTCCAATAATCTGGTAATGAAGTTTAATGCGGATTGCTGGTTAGAAGTAAAAGACTCAACGGGTAAGACGCTTTTCAGCGGTATGCAAAAATCCGGTGCATCTTTGGATCTTGCAGGAACAGCGCCATATAAGCTGAAAATTGGTGCGCCAGCAGCCGTACAAATTACGTATCAAGGCAAACCTGTTGATCTGAGTCGCTTTGTTAAATCAAGTCAGGTCGCACGTTTGACACTGAATGCTGAGTGATTCGTTGAATCATTCATGGTGAGCGCAGTACGCTGCGCGCATAGATGAGATCACCAAAACTGGCGTTGGAAACAGCGGTTAGTCTAGGTGATTCATTTTTGGCAGCGTTGGCAGTATAAGTATTTTGTTTACCTGAGTGCCGGTTAGATATTGGATTGTGAAGTGTCATTATCCCACTGATAGCACGGCACTTATGGAGAGTTAATATGCATAATGAGTCGCCCATTAAGCGGAGAAAATCGACCCGCATTTATGTTGGCAATGTGCCTATTGGTGATGGCGCACCGATTGCTGTGCAGTCGATGACAAATACCAAAACAACGGACGTTGATGCAACGGTAAAACAAATTCGCGCCCTCGAACGTGTCGGCGTTGATATTGTACGTGTGTCAGTTCCAACCATGGATGCCGCTGAGGCATTCAAGCTTATTAAGCAGCAGGTTTCTGTGCCGCTGGTCGCCGATATTCATTTCGATTATCGCATTGCGCTGAAAGTTGCTGAATATGGCGTTGATTGCCTGCGTATTAACCCAGGCAACATCGGTAATGAGTCCCGTATTCGTTCGGTCGTTGATTGCGCTCGTGATAAAAATATTCCGATTCGTATCGGGATCAACGGCGGATCGTTAGAAAAAGATATTCAGGAAAAATACGGCGAGCCAACGCCGGAAGCCTTACTGGAATCAGCCATGCGCCACGTTGATATTCTGGATCGTCTTAACTTCGACCAGTTTAAAGTCAGCGTTAAAGCATCGGATGTTTTCCTTGCCGTACAGTCATATCGCTTATTGGCTTCCCGTATCGATCAACCGCTGCACCTCGGGATCACCGAAGCCGGCGGGGCGCGTAGCGGATCGGTTAAATCGGCGGTGGGTTTAGGCATGCTGCTGGCTGAAGGAATTGGTGACACGTTACGTATTTCGTTGGCCGCAGATCCTGTTGAAGAAGTTAAAGTTGGCTTTGATATTCTTAAATCTCTTCGCATTCGTTCGCGCGGGATTAACTTTATCGCTTGTCCAACCTGCTCACGACAAGAGTTTGACGTCATCGGCACCGTTAACGCGCTGGAACAGCGTCTAGAAGACATTATCACACCAATGGATGTCTCTATTATCGGTTGCGTGGTGAACGGTCCGGGCGAAGCTTTGGTTTCAACGATTGGCGTGACAGGCGGACACAATAAGAGCGGCTTCTATGAAGACGGCGTACGTCAGAAAGATCGCTTCGATAACGAGAAGATGATCGATCAGCTAGAAGCGAAGATCCGCGCTAAAGCTTCAATGCTGGATGTGAATAAGCGCATTGAAGTCAGCCAGATTGACGAGAAGTAACCGACCGTGGTCTGCATGGTCGTTTACTTTGATTAAACAATGTCCCGATTGATGAGATTGCCCTAATCCTCCATAATCGGGTTCATTTTTTTGAATTAAATAGTATAGAGAATTGACGTGGCGAAGAATATCCAAGCTATTCGTGGCATGAACGACTACCTGCCGGAAGACACGGCGCTTTGGCAGCCGATTGAAGCTGCGCTCAAACAAGTCCTGACCAGCTACGGTTACAGCGAAATCCGTTTGCCGATTGTAGAGCAGACCCCGTTATTCAAACGTGCGATTGGTGAAGTAACCGACGTCGTTGAAAAAGAGATGTACACCTTCGATGACCGTAATGGTGACAGCCTGACTTTGCGTCCTGAAGGGACTGCGGGCTGTGTGCGTGCCGGTATCGAGCATGGTCTGCTGTACAATCAAGAACAACGTTTATGGTACATCGGTCCGATGTTCCGCCATGAGCGTCCGCAAAAAGGCCGTTATCGCCAGTTCCATCAGTTGGGAGCCGAAGTCTTTGGCCTAAATGGGCCTGACGTAGACGCCGAGCTGATCCTGCTGACTGCCCGTTGGTGGCGTGCGCTGGGCATCTCTGAGCATGTCTCTCTGGAACTGAACTCAATCGGTTCTCTGGAAGCACGCGCGAACTACCGTGACGCACTGGTCGCTTATCTGGAGCAGTTTAAAGATAAACTGGACGAAGATTGTAAGCGCCGTATGTACAGTAACCCGCTGCGCGTTCTAGATTCGAAGAACCCAGAAGTACAAGCCTTGCTCAATGACGCGCCACGCCTGTCTGAATATCTGGACGAAGAGTCTCGCGAGCACTTTGCTGGCCTGTGCAAGTTACTCGACGATGCGGGTATTGCGTATACCGTAAATGAGCGTCTGGTGCGCGGTCTGGATTATTACAACCGCACGGTATTTGAGTGGGTGACGAATAGCCTGGGCGCGCAGGGAACCGTTTGTGCCGGTGGTCGTTATGATGGTTTGGTTGCTCAACTCGGTGGGCACGCCACGCCAGCTGTTGGGTTTGCTATGGGCTTGGAACGTTTGGTTCTGTTGGTTCAAGCGGTTAATCCTGATTTCCAGCCACAGCGTGCGGTTGACGTTTATCTGATTTCTTCTGGTGAAGGTACTCAGAGTGCGGCGATGCGTTTGGCTGAAAAAATTCGTGATGCTTATCCGCAGGTCAAACTGATGACCAACTATGGCGGTGGCAACTTCAAGAAGCAGTTTGCACGTGCTGATAAGTGGGGCGCTCGCATTGCTCTGGTATTAGGCGAAAATGAGATGAACGCGGGTCAGATTAATGTTAAAAATCTGCAAAGCGGCGATCAGCAAACTATTGCACAGGACGACGTTGCTGCGATCCTGGCATCAATGTTGGCGTAAGGAGTAAAGAACAGTGGAAGTCTATAGCACAGAGAACGAACAGGTTGATGCCTTACGTCGCTTCTTTATTGAGAATGGTAAGGCGTTAGCGATTGGTGTTGTGATTGGTATAGGTGCACTGCTTGGTTGGCGTTACTGGCAGAATCACCAGCAGGCTGAAATGACAGGGGCTTCCCAGTCTTATCAGCAGGCAAGCGAGGCGCTGACCGGTGGTAAAGCGGACGGTGTTGCTTTAGCTGAAAAATTTATTGAAAAAAATGCTAATAACTATGGTGTGTTAGCTGCATTGCAGGTAGCGCAGCATGATGTTGACCAGAAAGACTTTGCTAAGGCTGAACAGCGGTTAGCTTGGGCTCAAGGTCAAACTAAAGATGAAAACCTGAAATCCCTGATTGATTTGCGTTTGGCTCGTGTTCAGCTGCAGGAAAATAAGCTGGACGACGCATTGAAAACTCTGGATTTAGTCAAGGCGACCGGCTGGGTTGCTATGGCGCAGGACGTACGCGGCGATGTACTGGTTAAGAAAGGCGATGTAAAAGGCGCCCGCGAAGCATACAGCAAAGGCTTGGCCTCTGATGCTTCCCAGTCTTTGCAGGCTTTACTGCGCATGAAACTGAACAATTTATCCAACTAAGGGGATAATAAATGCAATTGCGTAAAACGCTCTTGGTGGGATTACTGTCTGTAACATTTTTGAGCGGATGCTCTTGGTTCAACAGTGAAACTGACGTTGTAACCATGTCACCGTTGCCAAAAGTTGAAAATCAATTCACACCAACTCAGGTGTGGAGTACATCTGTTGGCAGCGGTGTGGGGGAATTCTATTCTCACCTGCGCCCTACTTGGCAAGATAACCGTATTTACGCCGCCGATCGTATGGGCGTGGTAAAAGCGATGGACGCGGAAAAAGGCGATGTGATCTGGTCTGTCAATCTGGCAGAAAAAGATGGCTGGCTCTCGCACAAAACTGCGCTGCTGTCTGGTGGCTTAGCGGTTTCGGGTGGCAAGGTTTACGTGGGGTCTGAGCGTGCGGTGGTTTATGCATTGAACGCTGAAGACGGCACGGAAGCTTGGAAAACCACCGTTGCTGGCGAAGCGATTTCTCGTCCCGTGGTGAGTGATGGATTGGTATTGGTTCATACCGCTAACGGTATGCTGCAGGCTTTAAATGAGGCTGATGGTGCAATCAAATGGACCGTTAACCTCGATATGCCTTCTCTGACACTGCGCGGCGAATCGGCTCCGGCGACTGCCTATGGTGCAGCGATTGTCGGCGGTGATAACGGGCGTGTGAGCGCGGTGATGATGCAGCAGGGCCAAATGATTTGGCAGCAGCGTGTTGCTCAACCAATGGGTTCAACGGAGATTGACCGCCTGAACGACGTGGATACAACCCCTATCGTTGTTGATGGTGTTGTATACTCCCTAGGTTATAACGGCAACTTAGCGGCTTTGGATCTGCGTTCCGGTCAGATTCAGTGGAAACGTGAAATGGGTTCCGTGAACGATTTCATCGTTGATGCCGGCCGTATTTACGTTGTTGACCAAGATGACCGTGTCGCGGCGTTAAGCGCTGACGGTGGTGTATCTCTGTGGAAACAAAGCGATCTGCTGCACCGTAACCTGACCGCTCCAGCGTTGTATAACGGCTATCTGGTTGTGGGTGATAGCGAAGGTTATCTGCATTGGCTGAATACTGATGACGGTCGTTTTGTTGCTCAACAGGAAGTAGACAGTTCTGGTCTGCTTAGCGCGCCGCTGGTAGCCAGCGATAAGCTGATTATTCAGGCTCGCGGCGGTAAAGTTTACGCATTTACCCGCTGATATATCCAATGATTTGGCGTATCAATGCCAAGTTAGACGGTTATAAAACAATTATTTAGGGCGGCAATATGGCCGTCTGGGAACGGCTCCTGATCACCTCAGGAGCCGTTTCGTCTTCTGAAAAGTCCTTGCGCGGGCGCGATCTTTCCCCGTGTATTTGGAATTAAATTAAGTAATAGAGGCTTCAACAATGATACCTGTCGTCGCGCTGGTCGGGCGCCCGAATGTGGGTAAATCCACTTTATTTAACCGCTTAACGCATACTCGTGATGCTCTGGTTGCGGATTTCCCTGGGTTGACCCGTGACCGTAAATACGGTCGTGCTGAAGTGAGTGGTCATGAATTCATTATCATTGATACCGGCGGTATCGATGGCACTGAAAACGGTGTTGAAACGCATATGGCTGAGCAATCGTTAATGGCGATTGAAGAAGCTGATATCGTGCTGTTTATGGTGGATGCTCGTGCTGGCTTAATGCCTGCGGATGAGGGCATCGCCCAGCACCTGCGTAGCCGTGAGAAAGCCACTTTCTTAGTCGCGAACAAAACGGATGGTATTGATCCTGATGTTGCTATCGGTGATTTTTACTCACTTGGCTTTGGTGAGGTTTATCCCATCGCTGCCTCTCATGGCCGTGGTGTAGCTCAGCTGATCGAAGAAGCCCTGATCCCGTTTGTTGGTGTGCCAGAACCTGAGCGTGAGTTGACCGAAGAAGAGGCGAATGCCGCTTATTGGGCAGAGCAGGAAGCTGATGAAGCGGGAGAGTTGGCTGAAGAGGAAGAGGACGACTTTAATCCTCAGGATCTGCCGATTAAAATCGCTATCGTAGGTCGTCCTAACGTAGGTAAGTCCACACTAACAAACCGTATTTTGGGTGAAGACCGTGTCGTAGTCTACGACATGCCGGGCACGACGCGTGACAGCATTTACATCCCAATGGTTCGCGATGAGCGCGAATACGTGCTGATTGATACCGCTGGGGTTCGTAAGCGTGGGAAAGTGACTGATACCGTTGAGAAATTCTCCGTTATCAAAACGCTGCAGGCGATTGAAGATTCCAACGTTGCATTGTTGGTGATTGATGCACGTGAAGGTATTTCTGACCAAGACCTGTCGCTATTGGGCTTTATCCTGAATAGTGGGCGCTCACTGGTAATTGTGGTGAATAAGTGGGATGGCCTGTCTGAAGATGTCAAAACTCAGGTCAAAGAGATGCTGGATCTGCGTTTGGGCTTTGTCGACTTTGCCCGCATCCACTTTATCTCCGCTCTGCACGGTAGCGGCGTAGGTAATCTGTTTGAATCTATTCAAGAAGCCTATGATTGTGCGACTCGCCGCGTAAGTACATCCTTACTTACTCGTATCATGAATATGGCGCAGGAAGATCATCAGCCGCCGTTGGTACGTGGTCGTCGTGTAAAACTGAAATATGCGCATGCCGGTGGCTATAACCCGCCAATCGTGGTTATCCATGGTAATCAGGTAAAAGATCTGGCTGATTCTTACAAGCGTTATCTGATGAACTACTTCCGTCGTTCGCTGAAAGTGATGGGTACGCCAATCCGCATTCAGTTTAAAGAAGGCGACAACCCGTATGCGGGTAAACGCAATATGCTGAATCCAACTCAGCTACGTAAACGTAAACGCCTGCTGGCTCATATCAAAAAGAGCAAATAACGTTTACTGACAACGAAAAACCACAATGGGGTGCAGAATATGCATCCCATTTTTTTATGGTTTTCTCTATTTTTTACGGCGTTGCATATAGTCGCTGTGTGAGCTTTGAGTGTATTCTCTTTGCTTGCAAAGTATTTTCGACATCAACAAGGATTTAAGTATGTCTTGGGAGACGTGGAGTTTTGCCTTCGGTGTCACAGTACCTAATCTGTTGATGTTACTACTGGGAGTGTTGTTGCGCCGATTACGGCTGTTGGACGATGCGTTCTGCGATGGCGCGACTCGGCTCGTTTTTAATCTCTCTCTTCCTTGCCTGTTGTTTTTCAGCATTGCCACTAACCACTCTACGCTTGGCAACAACTTAGCCTTCGTCGTTTACGGCGGAGCCGCAACGGTGATCAGTTTTCTCCTGTTGGAACTGGTGGCGCTTAAGTTGGTAAAAGATCCACGCGAGCGTGGCATCTTTGTTCAGGGCGGGTTTCGCGCCAATACGGCGATTGTTGGTTTAGCTTATTGCGCCAGCGCCTACGGTAGCGAAGGCGTTGCCATTGGGTCGATGTACATGGCCGTGACGGTGATCCTGTTTAACGTATTGTCGGTCGTGACTCTTACCCGCACGCTGAGCTCGGATAGCCAGCAGAAAATCAGCTGGGGAAAAATACTGCGCGGGGTTATCACTAACCCATTGATTATCGGTATCGTGTTTGGCCTATGTTATTCCTTCACTCGGCTCCCGATGCCGGAGGTTTTATCATCAACCGGCAAATTTATCTCTGGCATGGCGTTGCCGCTTGCGCTGCTGTGTACCGGAGCGAGTATTGACTGGCACGCGATGTTTAGCTCATCTAACGTTGCGGGCTATGCGAGTGCGGCAAAGCTGATTGCCGTCCCAGTATTCATGACATTAGGCGGCTGGCTGCTTGGATTCCGTGGCGTTACACTCGGCGTGATGTTCTTATTTACGTCGACGCCAACGGCGGCTGCCAGCTATGTTATGACGCGAGCAATGGGAGGAAATGCCACGCTTGCGGCTAACATTATTGCGATTACCACCGTTGGGTCTTTTTTCACGACCGCGCTTGGGCTTTATTTCTTGCGTAATTGGGGTGTGATTTAGGAGGTTAAAATGGACGTGTTATGTCCAAAGTGTCAGCAACAGATGCAGTGGGTAAACGGTGATTATTATTGCCCTAGCTGCCAGCAAGCATACCATCAACATGCGGATTGTCCTGAATGCGGGAAACCATTACAGGTATTGAAAGCCTGTGGCGCGGTGGACTATCTGTGCCAGCATGGACATGGGATGATATCCAAGAAACGTGTGAAGTTTAGCTATAGCGAAAAATAGCATTCGAGAGTGAATGCAAAGATTTAATGCGACGACGGGCGCATCCTTGCGCCCTAGTATTCAAACAAACCGTGACGGATATAAACGTTATCTCTTCATCCACAACGCCGTTGTACAAATTCTTCTAAGCGCACCATCGCTTGTTCAATCAACGCCTTCGGCGTGCCAAAGTTAATGCGGATATAGTTCTCACCGTTTTGCACATAGTGGGTGCCATCTTCAACAACAACGCCGGTTTCATGCGCTAGCTGATGAGTAAAATCATAGGCACTCATGCCCGTGGCGCTGACGTCCACCCATGCTAGATAGGAAGACTCTGTTCGCATCATTTTGAGCGTTGGTAGGCGCTCACTAATGAATTGATAAAGATAGCGCTCGTTTTCTGCAAGATATTGGTTGAGCGCTTTCAGCCATGGTAAACCTCGGTTATAGGCATAAATTAACCCCCAGACGCCAAACATATTAGGGGAGGTAATTGAGTTTTTCTCCAGCTGCTGGCGAAAACGCGAGCGCAATGTCTCATTAGGTATAATGCTGTAAGAGGTTTTTAACCCACCAAGGTTGAATGCTTTATTTGGTGACGTAAGTAATATGAGATTGTCTGGGGCGGCACAATCCTTGTTTAGCGCATTGATAAAGTTGCCTTGCAAAATATGTTCTGCATGTACCTCATCGATAACGAGAATTACCCCGTATTTCTGACAAAGATCGGAAACTCGATGAATTTCTTCGGCACTCCAAATTCTCCCAGCGGGGTTGTGTGGAGAGCAGAAGAGATAAAGTTTCGGTTGATGCTGTTTTATTTGGTCTTCAAGTAATTCGAAATCGAGCTGGTAGCGGTTATTTTTCACCACCAGAGGGTTCGCAATAATGCGTACTTTTTGACGTTCGGCGGCCAGCGCAAAAGGATCATACACCGGCGTATTCATAAGAATGCAGTCACCTTCCGTGCAGAATGCCTGAATGGTGTAATGCAACGTTGAGACGGTGCCGTAGGTTAGCGTGATCCACTCGCGATCAACATGAGCGTTGTGCTGCTTGGCCTGAAAGTCGATCACCGCTTGGTAAAATTCGTCGAAGCAATAGGTATAGCCAAAAGTGCCGTGCTCTACGATTTGGCGCAGGCCTTCAATCACCTCGGGTGGAGATTTAAAGTCCATATCGGCAATCCACATGGGAATAAAGTCTCTCGGCACGGTACCAAAGCGTGAGCAAACATAGTCGTAATCCCACTTACGGCATTTATCGACGCGGCGATCGATGATCTCATCAAAATTATACATGCTGGCTCCTTGGCCTAAATTAATGCTTCAATGCCGGTTTTTACACTTTGGACTTGTGGCCCAATGATCACCTGTAAACTGTGATTATCAAGCACGACCACGGCAAGAGCACCCGCTTTCTTTAATATTTCTTTATTAATAAGCGCCATGTCTTTAACGACTAAACGTAAGCGGGTGATACAGTTGTCCAGTGAGTCGATATTTTCTTTCCCTCCCAAAGCGGAAAGAATGAGTTCTGGGTCGTACTGAGTTCCTTTTTTATTTCCGCTGGGCTTCTCTGCGTTTACGTTTTCAGTAATATCGTCATCCTCTCGCCCCGGTGTTTTAATATCGTGCTTGAGAATATACCAACGGAATACAAAGAAGTAGATAGCAAACCAAACAATGCCAACGGGGATAACTAAATACCATTTGGTTGCGGTGCCTTGTATTATGCCAAAGATTAATAAGTCTAATATTCCGCCGTCGGTATTTCCGATTGTCACACCGAGTAATGCCATCACCATTAAAGCAAGGCCGGACATAATGACATGGAAAACATATAAGAAAGGTGCGATGAATAAAAAGAGAAACTCAATCGGCTCGGATATACCGGTTACCATGGAAACTAAAACGCCCGAAAGCAGTAATCCTTTTATGATAGGGCGGTTTTCAGGTTTAGCCGTTCGGTAAATAGCATAAGCGACAGCAGGTAAGCCAAAGATAAAGGTAGGCATGAAGCCTTGTGATAAGAATGCGGTAACGTGAGGGCTAAAAGGCAGACCCGCTTTAAGCTCAGCATAGAAAATGTTTAGCGCTCCTGATATTTCCTGCCCGCCAACAAATTCAGTTCCGCCAGCGGGGGTGAAACGTACCATCGCCAGCAAAATATGGTGCAAGCCAAATGGTTTAAGTAATAGAACGCCAACGCCGTATAAGAATGGGCCAAACACGCTGGTGCTCTGGATTAATCGTCCAATTGCGGTAATGCCAATAGCCACATATTCCCATAAGAACGGAATGACTAGCCCAACGATGGATAGCGTTAGGGCGGTAATGATAGGGACAAAACGGATCCCGCTAAAGAAGGCAAAAGCATCATGGAGCCGGGTATCTTGGAAACGTTCGTGTAAGAAATAGGTAATGACACCCACGACGATCCCGCCTAAAACCCCCATCTCTAGCGATTGAATTCCTAATACCATCGCTTGACCCGCTTGCTTCATATTGGCTGCGTCGGCGAGTTGATGGCTACTGAGAAGATAATAATTAATCGATAGATTCATTATCATATAGCCGACAAAACCAGCGAATGCACCGATGGCCTTATTCCGTTTCGCCAGCCCCAGTGGAATGGCCATAGCGAACATAATAGGTAAATAAGTAAAGGCAAATCCGCCAACGGTAGCAACAAAACCAAATGTTAATTGCACTAATTCATTTCCCAAAAAAGGGAAACTTTTTATAGTAGAGGGGCTGGTAATAGAACTACCAATACCTAATAACAAACCCATAAATGCGAGTAAAGATACGGGGAACATAAACGTCTTTCCCAGACTTTGAAAAAATTCCCATAACCTTGACTTGAATGATTTTGTGTCCGACATGTGGGCACTCCCAATAAGCTGGTAACTATAATAAACCTTCATCATCCAAAATGAATGACGATAATTTTTTATCTGTGAGCTAAGGGAATTTTTAATAAATGAGATGATTCCCCAATGACCTAAATAGGCTGTTAGGAATTAAAGCAAAGCGATTGTTGATAGAATGCACCGAGGATCACAGTTTTATTTTGCTCGGGATTTAGGCTATTTTGCTTTCGTTTCATAACCAACCAAAAGCAAAGCGAAAAATTAGCGAGTAAATTTTATCTATAAAGTAAGGAATCGTGTAGAAGATAACGAAAGTGGGGATATATAGGATGTAGGCCACGGCTTTTATTATACGACGTGACCTATCTCACAGAACTCACTATTAGCGTCTAGACGTCACGTTTGGACACGCGTTTTTTGGGGAGCGGTGCGATCGCGGTAACGGTGCTTTCAATCCATCCATCTTGCACTCGCGTTTTCAGTAATTCGCCGTTATTCACCTGCTTAACACTTTTCAATACGCTACCGTTTGGTGACTGAGTGACGCTAAATCCACGCGACAGCGTAGCGAGTGGGCTCACACCTTCCAACTGTGAGCAAAGTGCGCCAAAACGCTCACGGTTGCTACTTAGCTGGCGCTGGATGAGCAGTTCCATACGATTGTGAATTTGCGTTAATCGTTGCTGATTACGCTGGATCCGTGCCGATGGTTGTTGTTGGTTGAGGCGCTGGCTCAGACGTTCCTGCTGGCGTTCTGCGAGACGTAGGCGAGTTTGCACGGCCTCATCCAACCGACGGCGTAGCTTAAGAAGTAACGTGTTCTGACGCGCCAGACGGAGCTGTGGATGCTGTTGCTGTAAACGATGGTTGAGTCGTGTAAAACGTTGCTGGTGGCGAGCAAGATAATAATCCATCGCCATTTCCATGCGTTGCTGCTGCGAGAGCATTTGGCGCATAAGTTCTGTTTGATTACGGCTAACCAATTCAGCCGCTGCAGATGGCGTTGGCGCACGTAAATCACCGACAAAATCGGCAATGGTGACATCGGTTTCATGGCCGACTGCGCTCACAATGGGAATTTGGCTGGCAAAAATAGCCTTGGCCACGCGTTCATCGTTGAAACTCCACAGATCTTCTAGCGATCCACCGCCGCGCCCGACAATCAATACGTCGCACTCTTTACGCTGATTGGCTAACTCGATGGCGCGCACAATCTGCATCGGCGCATCGACGCCCTGAACTGCGGTTGGATAGATAATCACGGGCAAAGAGGGATCGCGACGCTGTAAAACGTTCAGAATGTCATGCAGCGCAGCACCGCTTGAAGAGGTCACAACACCGACGCAACGCGCGGGCGAGGGCAGCGGTTTCTTGTGTGCGGGATCGAACAGGCCTTCTTCCTGCAAACGCTGCTTGAGTTGTTCAAACTGCTGTTGCAGTAAGCCATCCCCTGCGGGCTGCATACTTTCGGCAATCAGTTGGTAATCACCACGCGGTTCGTACAGCGTGATGGTTGCGCGCATCAATATCTGCTGACCGTTTTGTGGGCGAAACGTCACCCGACGGTTGCTGTTGCGAAACATTGCGCAGCGCACCTGAGCACGATCGTCTTTTAACGTGAAGTACCAGTGGCCGGAAGAGGGCTGGGATAAATTAGAAATTTCACCTGATAGCCAGATCTGCCCCATTTCCATTTCTAACAGCTGACGGACGGTTTGGTTTAACCGACTAACGGTAAAAATTGGCGGGGAAGATGGCAGTGACATGTGACGTAGATCAAACTCTAAATCAAGGTGTTAATTAGTCGATACTACATGCTTGAATGACCTTCGCAAGACTTTTTTGTAAAAAGTACTGGAGGCAACCGTTTTCGGCCTGTATAATGCCGCGGCAATATTAAATCTATTTGATTTACCACTCTGGTGAGATATTGCCCATGCTACGTATCGTTAAAGAAGCCCTGACGTTTGACGACGTCCTCTTAGTTCCAGCCCACTCTACCGTTCTGCCAAACACTGCCGATCTTAGCACTCAGCTGACTTCATCTATTCGAATGAACATCCCCATGCTGTCTGCGGCAATGGATACCGTTACCGAAGCCCGTCTGGCGATTGCGCTGGCGCAGGAAGGCGGTATTGGTTTCATCCACAAAAACATGTCTATCGAGCGTCAGGCTGATGAAGTCCGCCGCGTGAAAAAACATGAAAGTGGTGTAGTCAAAGATCCTCAAACTGTTACTCCAACCACGACTCTGCGCGAAGTTAAAGAGCTGACCGAACGCAATGGTTTTGCCGGTTACCCTGTTGTGACCGATGAACTGGAACTGGTGGGGATCATTACTGGCCGTGACGTGCGTTTTGTCACCGATCTGGAACAGCCCGTGACTGCAGTAATGACGCCTAAAGAGCGTCTGGTAACGGTGAAAGAAGGTGAAGCGCGCGAAGTGGTTCTGCAACGTATGCATGAAAAGCGCGTTGAGAAAGCGCTGGTCGTGGATGAAAACTTCCACCTGTGCGGCATGATCACCGTTAAAGACTTCCAAAAAGCTGAGCGTAAGCCAAACGCATGTAAAGACGAGCATGGTCGTCTGCGCGTGGGTGCTGCGGTTGGCGCTGGTGCTGGCAATGAAGAACGCATCGCTGCGTTGGTTGAAGCCGGCGTCGATGTTCTGTTGATTGACTCCTCTCACGGTCATTCCGAAGGCGTGTTACAGCGTATTCGTGAAACTCGCGCTAAATTCCCCGATCTGCAAATCATTGGCGGTAACGTAGCGACGGCAGCCGGTGCGAGAGCATTGGCGGAAGCCGGTGTGAATGCGGTGAAAGTGGGCATTGGTCCTGGCTCTATCTGTACGACGCGTATCGTAACCGGTGTTGGGGTTCCACAGATCACTGCGGTTTCTGATGCCGTTGAAGCCCTTGAGGGCACCGGTATTCCGGTTATCGCAGACGGTGGTATCCGCTTCTCTGGCGATATTGCTAAAGCTTTGGCAGCAGGCGCAAGCTGTGTCATGGTCGGTGGTATGCTGGCAGGGACTGAAGAATCTCCGGGTGAAATCGAGCTGTATCAGGGGCGTTCATTCAAATCGTACCGTGGTATGGGTTCACTGGGCGCAATGTCTAAAGGTTCTTCTGACCGTTATTTCCAGAGCGATAATGCCGCGGATAAACTGGTTCCAGAAGGTATCGAAGGCCGCGTTGCATACAAAGGCCATCTGAAAGCGATCATTCACCAGCAAATGGGCGGTCTGCGCTCATGTATGGGGCTGACTGGTTGCGCGACGATTGATGAACTGCGTACTAAAGCAGAATTCGTTCGCATCAGCGGTGCAGGTATTCAGGAAAGCCACGTTCACGATGTGACCATCACTAAAGAGTCACCGAACTACCGTATGGGATCGTAATTCTGAATGTCGAGGCGAGAGCGTATTGCGGGTTCTCGCCGCTCGGTATTTAGTCACCTATTTTCGTTTTTTGGCTATTTATTTTTCTAAACAAGGCCTTACATGACTCAAAATATTCATAAGCATCGCATTCTGATTCTGGATTTCGGCTCCCAGTACACCCAGCTTCTTGCGCGTCGTGTTCGCGAAATCGGCGTATATTGCGAACTGTGGGCGTGGGACGTCACCGAAGAGCAGATCCGCGAATTTAACCCAAGCGGTATTATTCTGTCCGGTGGTCCAGAAAGCACCACAGAGAACAACAGCCCACGAGCGCCAGAATATGTGTTTACTGCTGGTGTGCCTGTGTTTGGCGTGTGCTACGGCATGCAGACCATGGCGATGCAGTTGGGTGGCCATGTAGAAAGCTCTAACGAACGTGAATTTGGCTATGCGCAGGTAGAAGTTACCGCACACAGCAAAATGTTTGATGATATCAAAGACTCCCTGACCAAAGACGGCACGCCAGTGCTGGATGTCTGGATGAGTCACGGCGACAAAGTGACCGCTATCCCTTCTGATTTCGTCACCGTCGCCAGCACCGAAACCTGTCCTTATGCCATCATGGCAAACGATGAAAAACGTTTCTACGGCGTACAGTTCCACCCTGAAGTGACTCATACCCATCAAGGGCAGCGCATGCTTGAGCGTTTCATTCTGGATATCTGCGGTTGCGAAGCGCTGTGGACGCCAGCGACGATCATTGAGGATGCGGTCGTGCGCCTGCGTGAGCAAGTCGGCGAAGACGAAGTGATCTTAGGCTTGTCCGGCGGCGTTGACTCCTCTGTGACTGCTTTACTGCTGCATCGTGCTATCGGCAAGCGTCTGACCTGTGTCTTCGTTGACAACGGACTGCTGCGCCTGAATGAAGGCGAGCAGGTAATGGACATGTTCGGCGATAAATTCGGCCTGAATATTATCCATGTCAAAGCCGAAGATCGCTTCCTGAATGCGCTGGCTGGCATCAACGATCCAGAAGCCAAGCGTAAAACTATCGGCCGCGTATTCGTTGAAGTGTTCGATGAAGAAGCGTGCAAGCAGCCTAACGTTAAGTGGTTGGCACAGGGCACCATCTATCCTGATGTGATTGAGTCCGCAGCGTCAGCAACCGGTAAAGCTCATGTGATCAAGTCTCACCACAACGTAGGCGGTTTGCCGAAAGAGATGAAGCTGGGTCTGGTGGAGCCGCTAAAAGAGCTGTTTAAAGACGAAGTGCGTAAGATCGGTTTAGAACTGGGTCTGCCATACGACATGCTGTACCGCCATCCGTTCCCAGGTCCAGGCTTGGGCGTGCGTGTACTGGGTGAGGTCAAGAAAGAGTACTGCGACCTGCTGCGTCGTGCGGATGCGATCTTCATTGAAGAATTGCATAAGGCTGATCTGTATAACAAAGTGAGCCAGGCATTTACCGTATTCCTGCCGGTTCGCTCTGTTGGCGTAATGGGCGATGGCCGTAAATATGATTGGGTCGTTTCTCTGCGTGCGGTAGAAACTATCGACTTCATGACCGCGCATTGGGCGCACCTGCCATATGACTTCCTGGGTCGTGTATCCAACCGCATCATTAACGAAGTGAACGGCATTTCCCGCGTAGTGTACGATATCTCCGGTAAACCACCGGCTACGATTGAGTGGGAATAGTGCTCGGCCACCAGTAACGATGTGAGTCGATAGCAAACATCTTAAGCCCTCTGAGAGATCAGAGGGCTTTCTTTTTTCTACCGGCGGTAGCGAAGGCTGAACATCGGATTTTTTGATGCCAGTTTGGCACCACTTTGGTGAAAAATAGCGTCGTTACTCTTTCTCTATTTTCGTGAACTTCGTGAGTGTGGTGGGCTCTAACCAAAATGACTTCTGGACAACGTGAATCATGGGGTAGAGCGCCCAATGGCGTTGTTGATACAGTTTAAATGCCAACAAAATATCTTCAGGGAACACGAATGCCACATTTTGATTTGTCCTCAAATGGAAAACCGTTTCGCACACTATCGTTAGCGGCACTTATTGCGGCAGCGCTGGTTTTTCCGCAGAGTAGTTTTGCTTGTGGGCCAGACTTTCCCAACCGTTTACTGCTTAATCGTAACGATACTCTTCTGTCGATGCCGGAAGGCAATTTTGTATTTGAAGCTAGCCGACTCGTGCCTGTAGACAAGCAATTACCACTTTGGAAAGCACCTGTATCTTCAACACTCGGTACGTCATCGAAACCTGCTCCGTTGTCGCCAGAACAACAAATTATTGCTGAGATGCGGCAAACTCACAGCGTTGAGGCTGCTGCTGCGATCGATGCGAAGAGCCTATCGAACGCAGCACGTTTGTATACGTTGGGTGCCGTGGCTTTTGGAGAAAAAGATCCTCGTGCATCGGAATATTTTCAGCAGGTTCTGGCTCTCCCCGTTGCTGAGCAGGGAGAATGGGGACTACGAGCGCAATATTCACTGGGGCGCGCGCAGATGAACGATTATGGTACGCCGGAAGACGTATCTGGATTGAACACGCCACCAGCGTCGCATCCCAAAAAAGAGCAGCTTGAGCAAGCTCTGGCTTCCTTCCAGCAGGTGATTGATAACGTGAAAAGCGGGGCTGTTGATCCTGAACAATTGGCGCTGAGTAGCCTAGGGCAGCAGGCGCGTATTCATCTATGGCTTGGCGACATTATCCCTGCGACACAGTTATATGCACAGCAAGCGGTTCAGGGCGATACCGATGGCGGGCTTTCGCTGATGTATATCTCCGGCTATCTGATTAGACCAGAAAATAGGGATGCGCTTAAGCAGGCCATTAGCGATCCATTGGTGCAGCAGTTGGTGACTATCGAACTCTTTGCTCGTAGCAGTAATTTGCAGATGGGGGCTGCCAAGCCAGAACAGACTATTGCTCCGATCCTCTCGTTACTGATGGATTCAGTGAAAAGTGGCTTCAGCGGTAGCGATCGTTTAGCTGCGTTAGCTTATCGTTCTGGACAATATACGATGGCTGCCAGCCTGCTGAAGAACGCTGGCGACGGCGGTTTAGCGTGGTGGCTACGAGCCAAGATGGCTCTACGTGATGGTGATGTGAAGTCAGCCACCGCGGCCTATGCGAAGGCGGCTTCCGCATTCCCTTCGGATGAAAGCTGGGGGCTACAGCGTAATGACGATTATGTGCCAGAAATGATCACCCCAGTTTGCCGAGTTTCTGGTGAGCAGTCCATTCTGGCACTGAATCGTGGCGATTATCTGCAAGCCATGGCTTTTATGTATCAAGGTAAAGAAAACTATTGGGCAGATGTGGCTGATATCGCCGAGCGAGTGTTAACCATTGATGAATTGAAACGCTTTGTTGATGAACACATACCAGCACCTAGCACACCATTGAAGTCCATTAATCCGGATGGGTACAGCGATCACCAGATCACGCAGGATGAAAAACTGCGTGACTTGCTAGCACGAAGAATGATGCGGGCTGGGCGCTATCAGGAAGCGGTGAACTACTTTGCGTTCCCAGCTTATCGTCAGTTTGCGCAGGAATTTGTTGATAGTATGAATACTGCCAAAAATAAAACGTCTGACAAGAGAGCCAAGGCCAAAGCCTATTATCACGCCGCCACATTACTACGGGAGCAGGGACTGGAGTTTATGGGCTATGAAATGACGCCGGACTACGCTATTTATGGCGCTAATATTTCTTATCTGGGTGATGCGTTTGATACGCGCGATTTACAGCATAAAAGCTGGATCAGCGTGGCTGAGGCCAGTCGGGCAGTGAAATCATTGCCAGAGGCGGACAACCACTTCTTGCATTACCGCTGGCGAGCGGTGGACTTGGCTCAGAAAGCAGCCAATTTATTGCCACCAAAAAGTCAGGCTTATGCTGCCGTATTGTGTAATGCCACAAGCTGGGTGATTGCATACGATACGAAGACGAGCCGAGCATTGTACCAACGCTATATCAAGAATGGCTCGTATTATGACTGGGCAGCCAAGTTTGGTGAGAATTGTCCTGAACCGCAGTTTTAAGCGTAGTGCCGCGATCGAGAATGAAGCCAGTGTTTGAAAACCTCGAGGAGGAGGGTAGCAGGCAAAACGTTCCTGATATCCTCTTAACGCGCGACTTCAGAGCGTTCACGCTGCATATTTAAGTAGCCGCATATTTTAAGTAGCCGCATGGCGCGGCTACTTAATGGATAAAGATTACTTCATCTTCACAAAACAGCGGCGCGCGGCGTCGATGGTCTTCTGGATATCTTCCTGAGAATGCGCCAGTGACATAAAGCCAGCTTCAAACGCCGACGGCGCGAAGTACACGCCTTCTTCCAGCATCAGATGGAAGAATTGTTTAAAGCGGTCTACGTCGCAGCGAGTGACATCGGCATAGCAAGTTACGGTTTCTTGATCGGTAAAGAAAATCCCGAACATGCCGCCCACGTGGTTAACCACTAATGGAATGCCTTCTTTTTGCGCAGCGTTTAACAGGCCGGAAGCCAGATTGTCAGTCAGCTCAGTCAGCTGTGGATAGATCCCCGGCTGAGAAATCTCGTTCAGACAGGCAAATCCAGCAGCCATCGCGACGGGGTTACCTGATAGCGTCCCCGCCTGATAAACCGGGCCCGTTGGTGCCAGAGCTTCCATGACATCGCGACGGCCGCCAAATGCGCCCACTGGCATACCACCACCGATGATTTTCCCTAAGCAGGTGAGATCTGGTGTTACACCGTAATAGTCCTGAGCCCCCGCTAATGCCACGCGGAAACCGGTCATGACTTCGTCAATGATCAACAAGGCACCATATTGGTCACACAGCTCACGCAGACCCGGTAGGAATTCAGGCAGAGGTGGAATGCAGTTCATGTTGCCAGCTACGGGCTCAACGATAATACAGGCGATATCGTTAGGGTATTGCTTGAACGCCTGCATGACAGATTCTACGTCGTTATAGGTGCAGGTCAGCGTATGCTTAGCAAAGTCAGCGGGAACGCCCGGAGAGTTTGGTTGGCCTAGCGTCAGTGCGCCGGAGCCCGCTTTAACCAACAGATGATCTGCGTGGCCGTGGTAGCAGCCTTCAAATTTGATGATTTTGTCGCGACCGGTAAAACCACGCGCCAAACGAATGGCGCTCATGGTGGCTTCGGTCCCTGAGTTCACCATGCGAACCATGTCCATACTTGGCACCAAGTCGGTAACCAATTGGGCCATTTTCACTTCCATTTCCGTCGGCGCGCCGAAGCTCAAACCACGGCCTACGGCTTCCAGAACGGCTTCGCGGATCGCTGGGTGGTTGTGGCCGAGAACCATTGGCCCCCATGAGCCAACGTAGTCGATATAGGCTTTACCATCGGCATCGTACAGGTAAGCGCCATCTGCGCGCTCGATAAACAAAGGCACGCCACCAACGCCGGTGAAGGCGCGAACGGGGGAGTTTACGCCACCCGGAATTAGCTCTTTTGCCTGAGCGTACAGACTTTCAGACTTACTCATAAATCGGCTCCTGACCTGTGCTGAATGTAAAAAGTCGCGTCTATTCTAAAGAAGTCGCCGCAGAGATGAAATGAAGAAAAGCTCAAGCTAAGGGATTGAACAGAATTCAATCGTTCTTTTCTCAATCATCATACTATCCTTAGGGAGTATTCAACTTTCCTCATAAGAGGACTTTGCAGCATTTGAGATGTAGAATAGCGCCTCTTTTATTTGTATTACTTATCAACCACAGCTTTAGTTGACTGATTATGACACAGAAAGAACAACACACTTCTCTGCCGTCTGCCACGCGTTTGCGCCGTAGTGACGTTATGCTGCAAATTTTACGTCGCGATAAAACACCCGTGGCAATCTTGTTTATGGCGGCGGTTGTCGGGACGCTGGCGGGACTTATTGGCGTGGCATTTGAAAAATGCGTCGATTGGGTGCAGCAACAGCGCTTAGGCGGATTGGCTCATGTGGCCGATTACTGGATCATCGTTTGGCCGATGGCGTTTATCGGCTCTGCGCTGTTAGCCATGTTTGGCTACTATTTGGTGCGCCGCTTTGCTCCTGAAGCCGGAGGTTCCGGCATTCCTGAAATTGAGGGCGCATTGGAGAATTTACGCCCCGTGCGCTGGTGGCGAGTGATCCCCGTGAAGTTCTTCGGTGGGTTGGGAACGCTAGGCGCGGGCATGGTGCTCGGACGCGAAGGCCCCACCGTGCAGATGGGCGGCAACCTCGGTCAGATGGTGTTCGATCTCTTTCGTGCTCGGAGTACGGAGGCTCGCCACAGTCTGTTAGCAACCGGTGCCGCTGCGGGTTTAACTGCCGCGTTTAATGCGCCGTTGGCAGGCATTTTATTCGTTATTGAAGAGATGCGTCCGCAGTTCCGCTATAGCCTGATTTCTATCAAAGCGGTATTTATCGGCGTGATTATGTCCTGTGTCGTTTTTCGCTATTTCAACGGTGAACGCACGGTGATTGAGGTGGGGAAACTCGGTAGCGTAGGTATCAACACCCTATGGCTGTACCTGATTTTGGGAATGGTATTTGGCGTTGTTGGCGTGTTGTTTAACCGTGGTGTATTCCGCGCTCAGGATATGTTCATGCGTCTGCACGGCGGAGATTGGCGCAAACTGGTGCTTATCGGCGGTGCACTTGGCGGAATGTGCGGGGTGTTAGGGCTAATTCAACAAGAAGCTGCTGGTGGGGGTTTTAACCTGATTCCTATTGCGGCGGCGGGAAACTACACCGTTGGCATGCTGCTGTTTATCTTTATCGCGCGCGTAGTGACTACGCTGCTGTGCTTTGGATCCGGTGCGCCGGGTGGCATCTTTGCACCGATGTTGGCGCTGGGTACCCTACTGGGAACCGCATTTGGAATGGCAAGTGCGCATCTTTTCCCACAATACGGTATCGAGGCGGGGACTTTTGCCATTGCAGGGATGGGCGCGCTGTTTGCTGCTACGGTTAGAGCCCCGCTCACCGGTATTGTGCTGGTGTTAGAAATGACGGATAACTATCAGCTCATTTTACCGATGATCATTACTTGTCTTGGCGCTACACTATTGGCCCAGTTTTTAGGTGGCAAACCGCTATATTCTTGCATCTTGGAAAGAACGCTTAAGCGTCAGGAACTGGCTCAAAAGCAGGCACAAGAGCAGGCGGCCCAACAAGAAGCGGAAAAGACGTCGTTACCGACGAGCAATACTTGAACGAATTAGTCAGGTATTAGATAATGACCGCATAAATCAGCATGGCTTTCTAGCGCTACCTGTATTTTGACATCGCCATGCTGTGTAGAAACATTCTGTGAAAAGCAGAGTTTTGGGAGTGAGAAATGAGTGAAGATATGGCTCTGCCGTTGCAGTTCACCGAAGCTGCAGCTAATAAAGTAAAAGTCCTGATCGCAGATGAAGAAAACCCGGATCTGAAACTGCGAGTCTACATCACTGGCGGCGGCTGTAGCGGCTTCCAGTACGGCTTCACCTTTGACGATAAGGTGAACGAAGGCGATATGACCATTGAGAAACAGGGCGTTATGCTGGTGGTAGATCCAATGAGCCTGCAATATCTGGTGGGCGGCTCTGTTGACTATACCGAAGGCCTAGAAGGTTCTCGTTTTATCGTCACTAACCCGAACGCAAAAACCACCTGCGGTTGTGGATCGTCCTTTAGTATCTAATCTTTGAGTCCCCCTCGCCAATTTCTCGCTTTACAAGGGCGTTGGCGGGGGGACTTATCAAAACAATCCATCTCTTCAAAACTATCCCATCTCTTTTTCCACGTTTACCATCCACGGTATCCCGAACCGATCGGTTAACATGCCAAACCCTAATGCCCAGAATGTTTCCTGAAAGGGCATCGTCACGTTCGCCCCCACGGATAACCTGTCAAACCATGTTTTGCCCTGCGCTAAATCGTTGGAATGCAGGCTGACGGAAAAACCGCCATGCTTTTTTTCCTCGGCGCACATGTTGCCGTCGCTCAGCATCAAGAGGCCATCACCGATCTTGAGTGAGGCATGCATGATTTTATCGGCTGGAAATGGAGGCGTAGTGGCACATTGGGAATCATCGACCGGCGCTTCGCCAAACCGTATTTTGTACAAAACTTCTGCGCCAAGCGCCTGAGTGTAGAACGTTAGCGCTTGTTCTGCGTTGCCGTCGAAGAACAGATAAGTACTCAGTTGCATAACAATATTCCTCGGTATGTGATTGGATTACCGAGAATTCATGATCCGACGCTTCATGCCTGAGAGTCGGGCTCTGCTATTAGAAGAGTTATATGCTGATAGTAATCCGCACAAGGAAGTTTAGCTGAAGATGACGCTGGCTGCCGCTGCGCTCGTAGTGAGTTTGATGTCTTCTTAATCATAGTTGTTTCATTGTTTTTGAAACGCTGGTTTAGTTAACGCCATCACAAAATAATAGTTCTCTTTTGCTAGAATGCCTTTCTGTGAGACTAAAACTCGATTGTGTATTACGGTGATGGAGAGAAATTTGAAAGATACTTAAAAAATATAACCTAAGCTTAATCAGCACATCGACTTAATGAAATTATTTAAGCCAGTGATTTATTTCTATCCCTCTTTCTGTAGGGAGGGAAAACTGTCTCTAAAATTATGGATGATATAAGTCAACTCTGTTTTATAAAATACCAGAGGTGATGAGAACGCTTAAATATTAAATAGTCATATCCATATTATAGTTGGATATTGGCTGCTTATCGTTCGAATAGTAGTGGGTTTATCTATTAGTCGTCATTTGATATCGATTTTTATAACACCAGGATTATCAGGTTCAGATACATCGTGGAAATGGATGCTATTGTCTTAAAAAACACGATGGTCGATTTAATAATTATATTAAAAATAAGGCGTTTTATGGACTACATATTAAAGGTTTTTGGAACTCCATCAATAATTATCGCTTTTATCGCATTTTGTGGACTCTGTTTACAACGAGCAAAACTCACCGTCATTATCAAAGGCACCGTATTAGCATTCTTGGGTTTTGTGCTGATTAAAACCGGTGGCGGAATACTCGGCGGCGTATTGACCATGTTTAGCGACCTCTTTACCAATGCCTTTGGTTTGAGGGGGGTAGTACCAAGTAATGAAGCTATCATGGCTCTTACCATCGATCGCTTAGGCCGCCCAGCGGCGATTATTCTTTTCTTTGCGATGGTCATCAATATACTTTTGGCTCGCTATACACGATTTAAATCAATTTACCTCTCTCTACACTTAATTGTCTTTATGGCTTTCTCTGTAACGGCTGCGCTTGTTGGTCTAGGGTATAGTGAGTTATTTTCTATTATCTTCGGCTCTGTTGTTATTGGGACATACATGGCTGTGTTCCCAACAATTTTATCTAGATTCAGCCGAAAAATTATTGGGCACAATGAATATTGTATAGCGCATGCAGCATCCAGTTCCTACCTTATCGCTTCTTATTTGGGAAAATGGTTTGGGGATACCTCAGTTAACGTTGAGCATGTGAACGTTAGCGATAAATTTAGTTTCTTAAAGAATTCCGATGTTGCTACTTTTTTGACGATGTTCTGTTTGCTGGGCATATCCTCTCTTTTCTCTAGTCATGAATATTTAACGAGCATTATGGAGAAAAAGCCTTATCTGGTATGGCTATTAGAAAAATCAGCCATTTTTGCGGGTGGCTTATTTATTGCTAAAAAAGGTGTGGTGCTATTTGCCGAAGAAATTGTACCTGCTTTTAAAGGCATTTCGAAAACCATTGCGCCGGGCTCGATTCCTGCCGTAGATCCGATGGTGTTATTTGATAAATCACCTAATGCCGTATTGATCGGTTTTCTTATCAGTTTCTTTGCGGAGCTTTGCTGCATTGCTATTTTTCCGATGCTGGGGTTACCGATTATTGTCCCGGGTATTCTGGCAAGTTTTACCTGTGGTGGTACGGCGGCCATTTTTGGCAATGCGACGGGGGGACTTCGTGGGGCCATCATTGCCAGCTTCGTCAATGGCCTATTGCTGTGCTTCTTACCGGCATTAGTGTTGCCACTTTTCAGCTACTTAGGTGCTACTGGCGTGACCTTTGCCGATCCTGATTTCACGATTTTATCTACTTTCATTAAATATACATTTGGTCTTGTACACTAAGCTAATTTGGCTTGGTATTGATATTAATAACTACCGCAAGCAGCTATTAATCACCATCGCTCTTGCATTAGAAGGAATGCATTATGTTCTTTTTGAACCAAAATATGGTCAGCGAATCTGTTGGCGACGGTGTTACTCGTAAAATTCTCGCCCATGGTGGCACCATGATGATGGTAGAAGTGTGCTTTCAGGCGGGGTCTGTTGGCCCGATGCACAATCATCCGCATGAACAGACCACATACGTAAAGTCTGGTGTTTTCGATTTTACGGTTGGCGATGAAACTCATCGCGTATCTGCTGGCGATACGCTGTACAAAAAGCCTAACGTCATGCATGGCTGTATATGCGTTGAAGCGGGGACTCTGATTGATGTCTTTACGCCTCAAAGAGACGATTTTATTTCATAAGCCATGGCGTGAGCACGGCGCCATATGAGCTCAAAACAAACCTCATCCAACGTTGCTGGATGAGGTTTATGTTTCACGAGCTTAGGCTAAGGCATTACTTTTTTAGTGCAAAACTGAACGTCTTCGACTGGCACGGAGCAAAATTGCCCATGTCTTCCGATTGATATTGAGTTTCTTCCCGTAAAATTTCATCCATTCCCGCTTCACTCCAATGAATTGTTTGCGGATGAATGCTGACTTCCCCCATAGCCGCTGTCTGTTCACTTGGGTTATAGCAACGAATAATCAGTTCCTCGCGATCTTCTGCTTTTTTCAATGCGCTGAGCATCACACCGCTGCGTGGCATTTCCAGTAGGCTGTAGTGGTGTGGTGTCTGATGAGGCGCAAGGTTTAGCTTCATCGCGTTGTACGGCATTTTGTTATAACAACGTATGGGCGTGAGATAGTCGCGGGCAAACTGCGGAACTCCAGCCTCCAATGCTGTTCCTGTAAAACCGAACAGGGCGAACTGAAAACGATGTTTCCCTTTCATCTGTGAATCAGGCGTGGGATGCTTTGCCAACAGAGGCTCGTCTACGCGAGATGTATTCTGTCAGCCGCGTTACGGTGCGACAGGCAATTCGGTTGCTTGTTGAACAGCAGATACTGGAAAGCATTCAGGGAAGTGGCACTTACGTCAAAGAAGCTAAGGTAAATTATGATATTTATCAGCTCACTAGCTTTGATGAAAAACTGTCTAACCATAATATTCATACCCACAGCGACGTACTGACTTTTACTGTGATGACTCCGCCACCGATTGTGGCCGAAGAGCTCTCGTTGAATGAAGGGGAGCGGGTTTGGTATGTAAAACGTCTGCGTTATCTGGGTGACAAAGCGGTTACGCTAGAAGAAACGTGGATGCCGTTGGCGCTGTTTCCCGATCTCACTTTTCAGGTGATGGAGGGGTCGAAATATGTGTGGATTGAGCGGGTAAAACAACTATCGATTGAGCGTAGCGAGCAGGAAATTATTCCTCGGATGCCGTCTAAAGAAATGGCTCAGCTACTTGGATTAGCTGCCGATAAGCCTATTCTCGAAAAGGTGTCTAAGGGATATTTAAGCGATGGTCGATTGTTTGAATATAGTCGCAATTATTTTAGCACCGATGACTATAAATTTACGCTGGTGGCTCGTCGCCATCCAGCGTCGGCGTAATTAGCTATCTAAAGTAAATGTCGGGAGTTTCAGGTGCCAACGGATGGCTGCAAGACGAATCGCTAGGGTGACAAACATCCCCAGCATCATGGCATTTTGCAACGCCATGTTGAAGGTGGCATAGGCCGTCACGTGAACGATACCGCCAATGATGCAGGCGGTCGCGTAAATTTCAGTACGTAAGATCATAGGAATTTCGCGCGCCAGAACGTCACGGATCATTCCCCCGCCTACGCCGGTAATCACGCCCATACACACGGCGATTAGCGGGCCAGCTCCGCCAGCAAAGGCTTTATTCACGCCGATTCCCACAAATACCGCTAAACCAACGGCATCCAGAACCGGCAAGATCCAACTGGGCAAACGGCGCGGTTGGCGTACTAACACAATAGTGGCCAGACAGGTAATCATCGCGACCACAAGATCGGTCGGATCTTTCACCCAAAACACCGGTCCGTGATCGAGTGCCATATCGCGGATAGTCCCGCCGCCGACGGCGGTAACGACGCCGAGCACCAAAACACCAAACGGATCCATTCTCAATTTACCGGCGAGCAGTACGCCTGAAATGGCAAATACAGCCGTGCCCAAAATATCCAGCCAATACACCAGCATGGTTGGTTTCCCCTGTCTAAATCTTAGTGTTATGTAGCAATAGTCTAATTTATGAGGTGATTGTTATATAATTAACTTATTGTTTTAATTGATTATTTTTGTTTTTATGATGCAATAAGATACATTGAATTTTGAGGAGTTTCTACGGGGAGACACAGAATTAAGCACTTTTCTGCCAAAATAGTGGGAGAAAAGTGCAGTTAACCACGGCTAGCTTAGCGGGGAGTTTTGACGGAGAGAGTATCTAGCTGTTCACATAGTGCCCGTGCAGCAAGAATAATGCGTGGACCGCTGCGGTTTAACCAGTCTTCATTAATGGCGATGACAGGAATGTTCAACTGCGGCTTCCAGAACTGCTTCACGGTTTCGGCCTGCTTTTGCGAGCCGCTCACCACGATGACCTGCGGCTTACGTATAATCACCTGTTCCCGACTTACCTGCGGCCACGGAACAGGGCTATCGGCAAAAATATTGGTTGCGCCACACAGTGAGAGTAAATCGCTTTGAATTGTGGCTTTAGAGGTGGTGAATAGCGGCTGAGTGCCGAATTGCATGAGCACGCGGCTTGAATGAGGACGATGGTATTTTTCGCGTAACACCTTCACTTGATCCCGAAAATGGTTTGCTGCATCGTGGGCGATCTGCGGGGTGGGGCTATAGGCGGCTAAACGATCGAGATCGTCGGCAATGCCATCAATGGTTTTGGGATCGGAATAAAAGATCGGGATACCGAATCCTGACAGCTGATCTAAAACCCGCTGTGGGTTTCCACCGCGCCATGCCAGAATCAAATCAGGCTTTAACGCTAAAATACGCTCCAGATTAATCCCCTGCCATGAGGCGACTTTTTCCAGTTTTTCCGCGGCTGGTGGGTAATCAGAATAAGCGCTCGCAGCCACCATTTTATCGTCTAAGCCCGCAGCATAGGCCATTTCGGTGGTATGGGGAGAGAGGCTAATCACGCGGTCTGCCGCAAAAAGCGGCAGACACAGCAGCAGCCAAAGAGCGCCAAAGAGGCGAGAGACAGGCTTCATACGGTAGGTCTCATCTTTGTTCGATCACGCGCGCTTGGCAAATTCTTGCAGCATGGCTTCAACCATGAGCGAAGATTGCTGAGCGGCAACAACTAAAAATTCATCAAAGCTCAGGTGAGATTCTTTGTCTGCAACGTCAGAAATCGCGCGAACCACCACAAACGGTGTTTTAAACGCATGGCAAACATGAGCAACCGCGGCCGCTTCCATTTCTACAGCAGCAACGTTAGGGAAGGTTGAACGAATGCGAGCCAAAGGCTCTGCGCCGTTAATGAAGGCATCGCCGCTGCAAATCAGGCCGCGAACTGCATTCAGGTTTAGCGCCGTGATGCAGCGTTCAGCCAGCGCAATCAAATCCGCATCAGCGATAAACGCGGCGGGGCAGCCAGCCATTTGACCCGGCTCATAGCCAAAAGCGGTAACGTCAGCGTCGTGATAGCGAACTTCATCTGAAACGACGATATCGCCCACGGTCAGTGTGCTTGCCAAACCGCCTGCTGAGCCCGTGTTAATCACCACGTCTGGGTGGAAATGTTCTAGCAACAGCGTGGTTCCCATCGCGGCAGAAACCTTGCCAATGCCAGACTTCAGCAGTGCGACTTCCACGCCGCACAGCGTGCCGGTATAGATTTCACAGCCCGCACGCTGCATAGTTTGGCGGTTTTCGATACGGTCGCGCAGCACAGCAACTTCTTGCTCCATTGCACCAATGATGCCTACTTTCATGATGATACCTGCAAAATTGTGAGTTAGAACTGGAGGCATTTAAGCCTTGTACTAGTCTAACATGCGAGCGCAAAGATTCTGGCTGGATTTGCATTTTACGTAGCGCATTGTTATCACTAGTGAATAGCAATATATGTTCACGCTCGGCAACACAGGACGCAGACGGTGACCAATTTCAGCAGCAAGTTTAACTATCAACGCTATTTCAGCAGTCCGATCAACGTAGAGGATGAATACGATATTATTCGTCAGTTTGAAAGCGACCGTGGGCGAATAGTAAACTCGGCGGCGATCCGTCGCTTACAGCAGAAAACGCAGGTCTTTCCGCTGGAACGCAATGCCGCAGTCCGTAGCCGCCTGACGCACTCTATGGAAGTCCAACAGGTGGGACGCCATATAGCTAAAGAAATTCTGCATGATTTGCGCCGCCACGATCGATTAAATGAAATGGGGTTAACGCTGTTTATCGATCCCTTTGAAAGCATTGTTGAAATGGCGTGTTTACTGCACGATGTGGGCAATCCACCTTTTGGTCATTTTGGTGAAGCTGCGTTGAATAACTGGTTTCGCCAGCATTTAGGCGTGGATACGCAGGGGAATCTTCTCACCGATGAAATGAGCTGTCAGGTGGCCTGTCTACGGCTAAAAGCCGGTGACTCTGAGCTTAATTCATTGCGTACCCGCGTGCGGGCCGACCTCAGTTACTTTGAGGGAAACGCTCAGGCTATCCGTTTAGTGCATTCGTTGCTGAAGCTGAATCTGACCTATGCTCAAATCGCCTGCGTACTGAAATATACCCGCCCAGCTTATTGGCAAGGAGAAGTTCCGGCTAACTATCATTATTTAATGAAGAAGCCAGGTTATTATTTAGCTGAAGAAAAATTCATCCAACGGCTGCGCCAAGAATTAGAAATGAAAGAGTTTCACCGTTTTCCACTGACTTATATTATGGAAGCGGCTGATGATATTTCTTATTGCGTTGCCGACCTCGAAGATGCGGTGGAAAAAAATATCCTAACGGTCGATCAGCTTAGAGCCTATTTAGAATCGGAATGGGGACAGGTAGAAAAAGGCGATCTGTTTGATATTACCGTGGGTGAGGCTTACCGGCGACAAAAAGAAAAATACGGGCACCGTAGCACCGACGATCTTTTCTTTATGTATCTACGGGTCAACGTGGTTAAAGCTTTGGTTCCGCATGCCGCAAGACGTTTTATAGAGAATCTCCCACAGATCGTGGACGGTAGTTTTAATCAGGCGTTGCTCGAGGCTTCTGATTCCGCCAATCATTTGTTAAGCGTATTTAAAAAAGTTGCCTTTCAGCATGTGTTTAACCACCACGAGGTGGAACAGTTAGAGTTGCAAGGGTATCGCGTTATCGGCGGTTTGCTAGATATTTACAGCCCACTATTACAAATGCCTCTGGCTGACTTTGCCCAATTGGTTAAGGACGATACCCATCGTGGCTACCCGATTGAAACGCGGCTATTCCATAAGCTATCCGTGAAGCACCGCTTAGCCTATGGTGAAGCGCTAGAGTTATTAGAAACCCAAAGCCCTGATGAGTTTATGGTGTGGGAGTATTATTACCGCGCCCGCTTAATTCAAGATTATATCAGTGGTATGACCGACCTGTATGCATACGATGAATATCGGCGCTTAATGGCGGCTGAATAATAGGATAGATGAATAAAGTTGAGTTTTGTAAAGATAGGCCATAATTTTTTACGCTTCCTTGACTTATTGAAAGGGAACTTCAATGTTTTATCCGACTCTTAATAAGCACAAATATCACGGCTAATTTGCCAGTGATCATTAGGGAACCGTTGAAAACGTTCGTATCAGACTTACTTTATGAGTAAGTACATCATTGGCGATGTTACGCGTTCCTCAAATTATTTATCGTTGATAATACAAGAGAAAAACATTCTATGAAAAAATCCACTTTAGTATTGAGTGCAGTAGCATTGAGTTTGGGTATGGCGTTAAGCCCGATGTCAGCCAGCGCGGCTGAAACGGCGTCGGCAGTGACCAGCCAGCAGCTACCTAGTCTTGCACCCATGCTGGAGAAAGTGATGCCATCTGTGGTGAGCATCAACGTGGAAGGCAGTGCAACCGTTAATAACAACGCGCGTATGCCACAGCAGTTCCAGCAATTTTTTGGTGACAATTCACCATTCTGTCAGGAGGGCTCACCGTTTAGTGGCTCACCTATGTGTCAGGGCGGCGGCGCAAATGGCCCATCTAAAGAGAAATTTAAAGCCTTGGGCTCAGGTGTCATTATTGATGCAGCCAAAGGTTATGTTGCTACGAATAACCACGTGGTAGAAAACGCGGACTCCATTCAGGTACAACTGAGCGATGGTCGCAAATACGAAGCCAAAGTGATTGGTACCGATCCACGCACCGATATTGCATTGATTCAGCTGAAAGATGCCAAGAATTTGACCGCCATTAAGATGGCCGATTCTGACGCCTTGCGCGTGGGTGATTACACCGTGGCTATCGGTAACCCATACGGTCTGGGTGAAACCGTGACTTCGGGTATTGTTTCTGCGCTGGGACGTAGCGGCCTGAACGTAGAGAACTACGAAAACTTCATCCAAACCGACGCGGCGATTAACCGTGGTAACTCCGGCGGTGCGCTGGTGAACTTGAACGGTGAGCTGATTGGGATCAACACCGCAATCTTGGCTCCAGACGGCGGTAACATCGGTATCGGTTTTGCGATCCCTAGCAACATGGTGAAAAACTTGACCGGCCAGATGGTCGAATTTGGTCAGGTGAAACGCGGTGAGCTGGGTATTATGGGCACCGAGTTGAACTCTGAACTGGCGAAGGCTATGAAGGTTGATGCACAGCGCGGCGCATTCATTAGCCAAGTACTGCCTAAATCTTCCGCTGCCAAAGCAGGGATTAAAGCGGGTGACGTTGTGGTGTCGCTGAACGGCAAACCTATTTCTAGCTTTGCATCGTTCCGTGCTGAAATCGGGACTATGCCAGTAGGCAGCAAGCTGAAACTGGGGTTGATCCGTGATGGTAAGCCAATCAGCATCGATGTGACGCTGGAGCAGAGCCAGCAAGCTCAGGTTGCGTCCAGCAATGTCTTTGCCGGGATTGAAGGTGCAGAGCTCAGCAACGTAACAACGGGTAAAGTTAAAGGCGTTAAAGTAGACAACGTACAGAAAGGCTCAACCGCGGCGCGTGTTGGTCTACAGAAAGGCGATATCATTCTGGGCGTAAACCAGCAGCCTGTCGCTAACTTGGGTGAACTGCGTAAAATTATGGATTCTAAGCCACCGGTTCTGGCTCTGAATATTTTGCGCGGCGAAAACTCTCTGTATCTGTTAATGCAGTAATTTTCTGAGGCCGCATCACGCGGCCCAATAAGATAAAAAAGACCCTGTGAGCACACGCTGGCAGGGTCTTTTTTGTGAGTTTTGCGAACAGCATTGCCAATCTGAATGTAACTTGGCTGTAATTAAGGTTTACTGTTTTCTCGCTTGAGCTAGCGAGATATCTTGCATCAGCACGGAAAGTGGACTGGTAATTGTTTATTATTTGGTCATAATGACAACACAAATGACACCACAAATTATAAATGAGAGCCGCCAATTATGAGTACTATTCATTTTCGCATTGATGAAGAGACTAAACGTCTAGCGATGCAGGCTGCGGAGCGTAAAAAGATGAGCCTAACTGAGTTAGTGAGGGAACGCGTGGAGGCGTTGGCTGATGAGGAGCGCCGCTTCCAGTTAGAAAATGCCAATATGGAGCTTGAGGCGCTGATCGAACAGGCTTTCAGCGATTATGATTCAGGGAAAATGGAGTTTATTTCTGACGAGCAAATGAATTCGGAAATGGGCAGTCTGAAAGACTTAGCACGGCAGGGAAAGCTGTGAATTCTGTATTTTGGGGAAATCAGGCAGTAGCCGACAGAATGTCTATTTTCCGTTTTTTGGTTCACAAGGCTGGCGCTAAGGTGGCGATTGCGACGGATGAGCGCTTTATCGCGCTGTCTTCATTGCTTTCTGAGCACCCAAAGTCGGGGCATGCCATTAATGGCAATACGCAACGGAGAAGGTTAATCGTGCCACATTTTCCTTTTGTCATGGTTTACGCCTTAGAGTCCCACTCTGTGCGCATTTTGCGCGTAATCCACACCTCTAGAAAGATCGCGGTAAATTACACTCAAAAGTCATCGTTCAAAAATCATCGTTACCAATAAAAAAGCCCAGACCGAAGTCTGAGCTTTTCTCTTGTAATGCATTAGGTTAGTGAGCACCACCACCGCCACCGGCGGTTGAGAACGGTGGGCGAGCGAACCAAATGAGCACCAGCAGTACTAAGAACACGCCCGCAGACATCCAGAATATCTCGTTGGCGGAGATAATCAGTCCCTGCGCGGTAATTTCATTCGCTAGGTAAGCGGAGGCCTGCTTACTGCTCATACCCAGTTTTTCAAGCTCGCTGTACGTCTGCTGTGTCAGCGGGTTGTACGGATTCACCGATTCAGTCAGCTGTGAATGGTGTAGCGCTTCACGGCGGGTCCACAGTGTGGTTGTGATCGATGTACCAATAGAACCGGCCAGCGTACGGCAGAAATTACTTAGGCTAGAGGCTGCCGCCAAACGCTCTGGAGGAAGTCCAGACAGGCTGATGGTTGTCAGTGGCATAAAGAAGCACGCCACGGCAAAACCCTGAATAAACTGCGGCCAAGCCGAAGCACCAAAGTCCATTCCCGGTTCAAAGGTATAGGCACGCCAGTAGAAACAGACGGCATACATTATGAAGCTGAATGTTACTAAGCGGCGCATGTCCAGTTTAGGCGCAAACTTACCGATAATGGGCGATAATATCACCGGTATCAAACCGACTGGCGCGGACGCCAAACCAGCCCAGGTTGCGGTATACCCATAGACCTCTTGCAGTAGCTGCGGTAGCAATACGATTGCACCGAAGTAGAGCATGTAGGCCAAGCTGATACATAGCACACCAATGGTGAAGTTACGCATTTTGAACAAGGACAAATCGACCACCGGATGCTCGTCGGTAAGCTCCCAGACAAGCAGGAAGCACAGGGCGACGACGGCGACAACCGTCAGTACAATGATCTCGGTGGAGTTAAACCAGTCGAGCTCTTTCCCCTTATCCAGCATCACCTGCAAACAACCTACGCCGAGCGCAAGAAGCACTAGCCCCACGGTATCGATAGGCTTGATTTCGGTTTTGGTTTCGCGTCCTTTCAGCGTGGACATGGCAACCAGCGCAACGGCGATCCCCAAAGGCACGTTGATGAAGAAGATCCAGCCCCAGTGATAGTTATCACTGATGTAGCCACCCAGAACCGGCCCGCAAATCGGCGCGACGATAACGGTCATAGACCACATCGCCAACGCCATACTTCGCTTCGCAGGCGGATAGTTACTGAGCAAGAGACTTTGCGACAGCGGGATCAGTGGGCCTGCTACGATCCCTTGTAACACGCGGAAGAAGATCAGCATCTCGAGGCTAGAGGAGATCCCACACAGCCAAGAGGCTGCGGCAAACAGGATCGTTGACCACAGAAATAAACGAACTTCCCCGAAGCGTTTTGCCAGCCAACCGGTGATCGGGATCGAGATGGCATTAGCCACCCCGAACGAGGTGATCACCCAGGTTCCCTGCGAGTTTGATGCACCTAGGTTCCCAGAGATCGTCGGGATCGCCACGTTGGCAATCGTCGAGTCCAGAACCTGCATAAAGGTGGCCATTGCAAGGGCCACCGTCATCCATGCAAGCCGTGCGCCCTCAAGTGGTTTTTGTTGCACGTTAACCTCTGCCGTTTTTAGCTTGCGTTAGCCTGAATGATCTCGGCAATCACCTGATTCACCGGTTCAAGGTTCAACGTCAGGACATTACTTTCATATGCAGGCGTTTTGCGTACGTTGTTAGCCAGCACTAAACCGTCGGCATTGGCGGTATCTACCGTAACCAGCGTAGATAAACCAATACGCAGGGGATGCTCTGCAATCTGTTTGGCATCTAATTCGATACGGACGGGTAAACGCTGAACCACTTTGATCCAGTTACCGGTCGCATTCTGTGCCGGTAGCAACGAGAACGCACTACCGGTCCCCATGTCTAAGCCGACAACTTTACCTTTATAAACGACATCATCGCCGTACATATCACTGATAACGGTGGCTGGTTGCCCAATACGCATACCGGCGAGCTGAGTTTCTTTAAAGTTGGCGTCAATCCACAGCTGGTTGTCGGGAACGACGGCCATCAGAGGAGTGCTTGGCGTAATTTGAGCTCCCACCTGAACGCTACGGCGCGACACATAACCCGTGATCGGGCTACGGATTTGAGTACGCTCCAGCGCCAACCATGCATCACGAACCTGTGCTGCGGCCTGTTGAATAGCGGGTTGCTTTTCCAGTGGCGTGTTCAGAATCAACGCTTGGTTCGCGTTATATTGCTGAATAGCGACATCCAGCGCCGCTTTAGCACTTTCAACCGCATCTTGCGCATGTTGCAGTTCTTCACGACCAATTGCATTAACACTGCCTAACACCTGACGACGCTTGTAGTCATCGGTGGCTTTATTGAGCTCGGTTTTACGCAACTGGATGTTGGCCTGATACTGCTTGCCGTTAATGATGAGCTGATGAGTTTGACGCACGCTGTTTGCCAGCGCGGTTTTCGCTTTTTCATAGGCTTGTTCGGCGTCGGTACGATCAAGCGTTACCAGAATATCACCGGCTTTCACTAAATCGGTGCCATCGAAATACACTTTGGTCACGCTGCCAGAAACCTGTGCATTAATCTGCACCTGATTACCGGTGACGTAAGCATCGTCAGTTTCCTGATGATGACGCAGTACGAGGAACCAATAGGCCAAATAGGCAATGCCAATAACGACAAAAATAACGGTCAAAATCGTGAGCCACGTTTTGCGCTGTCTCTTTTTGTTCGAAGTTTGCTGCTGGGTGGTTTGAGCTGCCACGCTTTCGCTCATGTGTGTCTCCGCCTTGCTAAAATATTATGCTTTTGAATTCACGACTGGGGCTTGATAGCCGCCGCCAAGTGAACGAATAAGTCCAATTTTTGACTGCAACAGATTATTTTTGGCATTCAATTCTGCCTGTTGCTGCTGTAACAGTTGAGTTTCGCTGTTTAACATAGGTAAACGCCCAGTCAGTCCGCTTTGGTACTGGGCTTGGGCAACACGATAAACCTGCTCGGTTGACTGCGATGCGCCCTGTGCTTGCTGATACATCTGGTTCGCGCTTTGCTGCTGAGTAATGGCGTCAGCGGCATCTTGAACTGCACTAAGGATAGTCTGGTTGTAGGATTCTACCGCTTGATCATAAAGCGCTGATTCTTCTCCCAGTTTGCTCTGTAGCGCACCTGCGTGGAAGATAGGTAGCGAAATCGCTGGCGCTAAGTTCCATGCTTTACTGGCCGCTTCCAGCAGGGTTGGATTCGTTCCTTTGAAGTTAGCGGTAGTAAATCCGGCAAAACCGCTGATGGAAACGCTTGGATAAAAATCTTTGCGTGCCGCTTGAACGCTTTGTTCATAAGACTCAACTAACTCACGCTGAGCAGTGATGTCGGGACGCTGGCCCAATAGATTGATAGTTAGCTCTGTTGGTGGTGTTAGCCACTGGCTATCAGGAAGACTAACGCGCTGGATGGTTGATTTTCCGGCTGCGCTTTTACCTGTCAGAGCTGCGATCTGATGCGACAGCAAATCGATTTGCGTCTGGATCTGCGTCACCATCTGGCGGTTGATATCAACCTGCGCCTGCGATTGCTGCCAAACCTCAATACCGACCACACCAGCGTTATATTGCTGCTGATTGATTTCGGCCAACGCCTGATAGGACTGGATCTGTTTGTTCAGCAACTCTTGCATAGCATAGTTGCTTTGCAGCTGATAATAGGCCGATGCAATGGCTGAGGTTAGTGATAACGCCGTCTGCTGTTGTTCAGCCTGCGCCGCATTAACCTGTGCTTTTGCTGCATTGACCTGATTACGGTATTTTCCCCACCAGTCAAACTCATAGCTAAAGCTAAGACCCAGATTATTGGTGGTTTCATACAGCGGCTGCGGGTTTGGCATATTAGGTGCCAATGGCTGAATCGTATTCTTAGAGAAACGATCGCGACGACTGCTGGCGGTGAGATCCAGATTCGGGCCATTGGCTGAGTTGGCCATACCTACGGCGTTCTCTGCTTCACGCACGCGCGCCGCCGCCTGTTTCAGCGTCGGTGCATTTTTCAGGGCGTCAGCCATGAGCGCATTCAACTGTGCGTCATTGGCTGCCGTCCACCAGTTAATGCTCACCGCTTTAGCGGTGTTGGTTGACGTGGATAACTGCAACTGCTGTGAGTTAATCAGCGAGGACTGCGGTTCAATATTATTGGTTGATGCGCAGCCTGCCAACAGGAGCACCGCAGCAAGCGCGGTAAGTTGTCCACGAATAGGGAATTGCATGGTTAATACCTGATGGTTTAGATGCCAGACGCGGTTATTGCGTCAGGCCAGATTGTTCCATCTCTTCAATGCGACCCAGCAGCTTACGCGTCAAGGTTTCGAGCACCTGTTGCTCATCCGCAGTCAGAGTGGACCATAAGAAATGCAGGCATTTGTGCTGTGGAGGAAGGATCTCTCCAAGGAACGCTTCGCCGGCTTCGGTCAGGTGCAAATGCAGACAACGACGGTCGCTGTCACTTTCCTGACGTTCAATCCAGCCACGCTTTTCCAGCTCATCGGCAATGCGGGTTGCATTGGTACGTGATGAACCGAGAGCGGCGCTCAGCTCAGATGGTTGAATACTTTTGCTCTCTTGTGCATCCAGCGTGATCAGAGCCATGAACAGTGTTTCGTTAATCCCTTGTTCTTTAAGCATCTTGTTGCGATTTTCCAACAATTTGCTTTGCATGTGCATGCACAGGCGTGTCAGGAGAATTTCTTGGTATGGGAAGTCTTTCTGACGGAGCGCGCGCAGCTTTAGCATTTCCTCAATATGAGCAATAGAACTTGACATGGATGTAACCTCGTTAGTTTCAGGCGGTATAGTAACTATGGGAATTAATAATGTAAATAATCTAACACATAAATAATTAGCGGTGATTGTTATTAATTGCTGTTGGAAACATTAATCGCAAAAAATAATTTGTCTGATTAATATCACTGAGATGAAATCAGGTGAACATCATCATCATCTTAAAAACCAAACCGAAGGTAACTGCTCCTGAGATGGTAGACATAATGATGCTTTGAGTGCGGTAAAAACACAGTGAAAGGGCGAGAAAGCCGCAGAGCGTGGGAATCAGCCGCTCGTGGTGAGACAAAATTTCAGGCGTACTCGAAACCACCAACAGAGCGCAAATAGACGCGATGCCGATATTGTCCAAGAGCAAAGAGATAATTCCCTGTTTCGCGGTGTCGCTTTTGCGTGCCCGCCCGAGTCTGAGTGGTAAATAGCGGAAGAGAAAGTTTGCACCACCGACGATCAGGCTGATAGTGACCACCGTTGAATCCATCGCAAGGTTACTGAAGGTGAAGTTATTTATCATTGCAGACCTCCGGTAACGGCTGTGGTTTTGGCCCAAACAACGAGGCCAGGCAGCCTGCGGCAATACCGGCCAAAATGGATGCAGGGATCGAGAAGATGAGAAGCGCAGCCAAAGACGCTGCCAATGATGCTATTACGGTAAAACTTTGCTGGCGTTTAAACGAGGCTAATAAAAAGCTTAGAAACAGCGCTGGAAGCATAAAGGTCAGCGATGCCTCGATGGCGGGATAGGCTTTCAGCGGTCCATTGCCGAAAAGTGCGCCAACCGCGGTGCCAAATACCCAAGACAGCCACGAACAGAGTGCAATACCGATCATCCAGTTTTCGCTCCACTGGCGATTATCGCGCATCAGTTTGCTGGTGGCTGCGGCAAAAACTTCATCGGTCAGGCCAAACGCCCAAAGCGCGGTTTTTCCTGGGCTCATCTTAGTAATAATGCGATGGCGGAGCGAAGGTCCATACAAAATATGGCGAATATCCATCGCCATCACCGTCAGCGCTGATATCCACAACGACATCCCCGCGCTGAGCAGCGCGGTTATCACAAACTGGCTGGCACCTGCGTAGATCACGCTGGAAAAGAAGATGCTCTCAAGCGGAGAGAATCCGAGTTTCACCGCGGTTAAACCAAAGGCAAAAGCGACAGGCAAGTAGCCAATCACAATCGGCAGGCTATCTACAATGCCGTCTTTGAAGGTTGATGGCGTAACGATAGTCTCTGCGGCTTGTTCAGCAGAAGTTTGAGTTTGCATGTTTGGGTCGTTATGGCTGGATTAGAGATAATACACGGTGAATGAATCATTAATGCGGTCACATTATCAGACTGTATACACGCATGATAGTCCCGCGATTAATTAAAATTAAAAATAACTATTTGCAAACTAATCTATGCAAGAGATGGATTGTTTTTGGTTGAAAATTATACAGTTGTGCGTGAGGCCCCCTAACGAACATTAGGGGAAAACGGGGAGTTTACGCTGAACGCTAATCCTGAGGAGATGATCCATCCATATAAAAGACGTTGCTGTTGGATGCTTCGCCTTCAGGCGCCACGGCGGTAAACCGTGCGTTATAGCGCAGGCGATAGGACGCCATTTCATTCGGATCGGGCTCAAGCTCGCGTAAGAAAGACAACGCCAGCCGAACATGCTTGTGGGTTATCTCCGTTGGCAGATGCGCTTTACGCAATACCGAACGCCAAAACGTTAAGCTCTCTTCAGACTCGTCAACGATAAACGTTTGATAAATTAGCAGCACACCCGCTGCGTTTCCCATGTGTGATTCATTATCCTGCAAAAGATACTGAATAAACTCTCCACCCGCGGTCTTACCCATTTGGCTAAGCATCGACTCCACGTAGACAGGTTCGATGTTCAACCGTTTGGTCAGAGCCTGAGATGCGCGGCGCGCATCGGAGTTCAGCACGCGAAAACCGATAATAAAAACCACCACTAGCGTCGCCAGCATTAACCAAATCATGGACAGTCCTATCAAGAAAGAGGGCGGATATCATAAAGGGAAATAGCGAGAGAGAGAATAGCTGCTGAGTAATACTTCTCAAGGAGATATTAACAGGCAACGATGCCCGATAAAAATTGACGTAACAATCATGCGCCATGGGTAGGATATTAATTGTCATTAACGGTTGTGGCTCAATAAAAACGTATTAAATAGAATAAAAATAGCTATTGGTCTTTATGTCCTAAGAACCTTTATACAACCATTAACCTCTCGAGTGAATAATATTATGCGAAAGCCAAAGAAGATATTAAACAACCCCGACAATTTACGCCATGAAATTATGCAAGGAATGGTTTATGCCTACCAAGGAAAAATGATTTCTATCGATGAGTTTTCGGCGGTTTACCGCCAAGGCATTAATCCTGAACAGGTGGTGATCATCAGCGGAGGGGGAAGTGGCCATGAACCTACCTTCGCCGGGTTCATTGGCCTTGGCGGTATTGATGGCTGTGCGCTAGGGGAAGTTTTTACCTCTCCCTCGCCCGATCAAATTATCGCTGTAGCTAAAGCTACGCATAAAAATAATGGCGTGCTATTCCTTTATGGAAGTTATTCTGGCGACAGTATGAATTTTGATATTGCGGCAGAAATATTAGCCGAGGATGGCATTGAAACTCGCACGGTGAAAGCAACTGATGATATTGCTTCTGCGCCTTTAGATCGAATTTCAGATCGTCGCGGCGTGGGCGGGATTATGTTTTTATATAAAATTGCTGGTGCCGCGGCACAGTATAAAAAATATGATCTTTCTCAGCTACAAGATGTCGTTATCAAAGCGAACTTTAATACCCGCACCATTGGCGTCGCTTTAGACGGTTGTGCGTTACCACAATCTGATTCATTTAATTTTAGACTGGCTGACGATGAAATTGAAGTCGGCATTGGTATTCATGGTGAGCCTGGACTCTATCGCCAAAAATTGACTACGGCAGATGAGATTGTAGACATCATGATCGAACGCTTGTGTCAGGACAGACCTTTCAAAGCCGGTGATCGCCTGTGCGTAGCCGTCAATAACTTGGGGGCTCTAAGCAATACCGAACTATTGGTTATCAGCCGCAGAGTGGGGATGGCATTGAGCGCTCGTGGCTTAGAAACCCATGACGTGGTCATTGGTCACTTTTGTACATCGCTAGAGATGTCAGGTTTTTCCATCAGCCTCATGTTGCTTGATGAGGAATTACAGGCGCTGTATGACATGCCGCATTCCACTTTAGGTTGGAGCAAATAAAATGAATATCTCACAGTTAAAGCAAATGATGCTGTTAACGGCACATCAGATGATTAAGAGCGAGCCCATGCTGACTGAATTAGATCAGGTTATTGGCGATGGCGATCATGGAATAGGTATGAAGAGAGGGTTTTCAGCTCTGGTTAAACTCATGGACAATCCAACTTTTCAGCCGCAAAACGTGGGGGAATTTTGGGTGCAAATAGGCACGACATTGATGACGTCTATGGGCGGCGCCTCTGGTGCCGTATTTGGCACGTTATTTCGGGCTGGGGGCAAAAGCTTAGACGGAGAAAAAGAATTTAACGCTGTGTCATTAGCGCGTTGGCTGAATCAAGGATGGCTTGCAGTACATACCCGTGGAGGCGCTAAACCTGGAGATAAAACGATGGTTGATGCGTTATCGGCAGCGGCGGACGTTGCGAACGCAGTGCAATCGTTGCCGTTGGACGAGGTGCTTTCCCGCTGTGCTGAGGCCGCAGACCAAGGTGCGGAAGGGACTAAAATGATGGTAGCGTCCTTTGGCAGGGCCAAGAATTTGGGGGAAAGGGCAATAGGGCATTGTGATCCGGGGGCTGTATCTATGGCACTCATTCTCCGATTTATGGCGCAATATGCCGCGAATGAAGTGAAGTGATTGTATGCTAACGGCTACTCAGGGTGGCCGTTAGCGCTCGGCTTAGTCAAATCCAAAACCACGTGCAAAAAGCTGTTTCAATTCCTGCATGGCACGCTCTTCATCTTGCCCTTCACAGATGATTTCGACCTGAGCACGCCCCTTAATTCCAGCGCCCAGAATTCCCATAATACTTTTCGCTTTAATGGTTTTTCCGTTATAAACCAGCTCAATGCGTGATTGAAATTGCCCCACGGCTTTAGCAAGAACCCCTGCGGGACGGGCGTGGATACCAGTTTGATTACCTACGATGACAGTTTCTTTTAGCATGGGAACATCCTCTTTATTCTCATCATTCGTCTTGAGCTAAATAATCATCAGCAAACATGCAATACCCACCGATCAACAGTTGGGCGACATAGGCCCCGGGATCGAGCAATGCGCGTGAGCGCTCTCCATGCGTTGCGGCGCGCCCATGTTTTGCTATTAGCGTGGTCGTGTTTTGTACTCCCCGTTTTGCTTCTTCATGAGCTAGATGAGCAAGAGAAATCCAATCCTGTTTCTCTGTATTTTCCTGATTTAGCACACTGATTGCGGGGAATAGACCATCTAGAAAAGTTTTCTCGCCGAGTTGAGCTTTGCCGCGGTTTTGCACTCCGCAAAAAAAGGATTGAAACAAGATGCCAAACTCTTCGCTTTTGAGGGTGGTTTTTCCTTTAAATGTTTTGCCAACTTCAATAAGGCCTGAGGCCATTAAAGTCCCCATGGTGGAGGGCACCGCGGAGGACATCGTTTTACCCGCGAGGTAGAAAAATTTGCCTATATCAGTTTCGTCACTGCGAGATACCTCGTGATAGGCAGAACGGAAGCCGTCGCTCATGGTGAGGCCAAGATCGCCATCACCGACGATGCTATCCATTTCAATCAGCGTTTCTTTTTGAGCCAACATAATATTGGCCCACTGGGCAAACAGTGATTTAAGCTGCTGAGCGGTCAAAAGCATATTAGTCTTCTCCCTGAAATTGTTTAAACATCGGGGTGTTGGCTTCATGTGCTAGGAGCTGTTTCAGTTCGTCATCTACGCGCATTAAACTGATCGATAACCCCGCCATTTCCATTGCTGTGGCATATTCACCCACATAGGTTTTAAACACGTTGATTCCGGCGTTCTTCAGCGTTTGGTAGGCTCTGCCATAAACTAAATAAAGTTCTTCTAGGGGCGTTGCGCCAAGTCCATTAATCAGCACGGCAACTTCATCGCCAGCGTGGAGTGGAAAGTCGGCAAGAAGATTATTCATCAGTTCATCAACAATACTGTTGGCTGGCTGTTTTTCTCCACGACGAATACCGCTTTCGCCGTGAATTCCAATGCCGATCTCCATTTCATCTTCGCCAATATGAAAGCTAGGTTTGCCTACACGAGGGACGATGCAAGGTGAAAGCCCAACACCAATAGTCCTGATGTTATTACAGGCTTTTTGGGCAATACGCTGAACGTTGGCTAAATCCAACATTTGCGCTGCAGCGGCTCCGGCACACTTATACGCAAAAAAGATACCTGCAACGCCTCGGCGACGGCTAGGTTCACCGGCAGATGGAGGAGGGCAAGCGATATCATCGCCAGCGATGACCGTAGCTGTGACAATATTGCTTTCGAACTCAGCCATTTCTGCGGCCATATCGAAATTGAAAATATCACCGTTATAGTTACCGTATAGGTAGAGTACGCCCGCGCCTGAATCGACAGCCTGAGTTATTGATAAAATTTGCTCAGGGCTAGGAGACTGAAAAACATCACCAACGCCGCAGCCGTCAAGCATGCCTTTACCCACGTAGCCAAGAAAAAGGGGCAAATGTCCTGACCCTCCACCGGTAACGATGGCAACTTTTCCTGGGCGTTTATTGGTAGACACTAAACAATGTGGATCGTTATTAACAAAATGAAATTGATTGGCGTGAGCGAGATAAATTCCATTTAATACTTCAGGAATAAAGTCCTCGGGAGAGTTAATGAATTTTTTCATAATGTTTCTCAGTGAAATTGAATAACCACTAATGTGATGTTAAATAGCCTGCGCAATAGAATAGAACGCAGGCTATTACCGACCTGGTGGTGGCTGGAAATAATTTATTTAAATAAAGGTTTGTTAGAATTTAATTTCTTTTGGGTAAGCCCAACTCTGTAACTCATGAGGAGGGAAGCTTTCTGGCTCTTTACCCCCGTTGATAAGTAATGCATGGTAGTAAATTTCCGCCATTTCCTCTATGTAGGCTGACTTTAATACGGCTTCATAAGGTTCTTTGTCTACTCCGATAACCCCATGTTTTTCCATTAATATAGCGTCTGCACGTAAAATAGGGTCTATAACGCTAGTTGAAAGTGCTGGGGTGCCTGGTCTACCATAAGGTGCGACAGGAATAACACCGTCTTTTAAGTTTAAAATCGCACATTCGTATACGATAGCGGGTATTGGCTTATTTAATACTGCAAATGAGGTTGCATAGATTGAATGAGTATGAGATATGGCAAATACATCATGACGAGCTTTGTATATTTTAATATGCATTAAACACTCGCTAGTAGGGCGAAGACCTGATTCACTCTCAATAACATTGGCATTAATATCCATAACGACGATATCACGTGGCGTGAGTACCGATTTATCTATGGTTGTGGGCGTGACAAGTATATATCCAGTCTCTTTATCCCGTACACTAGAGTTTCCTGCCTTATGTTTACATAAGCCCCACTGCTGAGCCATTTTGGCCATTTCTACGACTTGCTTTTTCTGAATGTCTAACATGATATTTATCCTATAATCAGAATGACGGGGAGAATGGCGACAGGTAAACGCCATGCGGTATGATGTAATTTAATAATATTCAGACAGATGCTGTAATAAATTCTCTTTAGTTATTGACGTGCGAATTTTTTCTCCCCCATCGTTGAATTCAAGAAATTCATTAAGCTGTGCTAATGCTTTCAGGTGTTTTTGCGGGTTGTTTGTGGCGAGAACAATAATGATGTCTGCTTGCATATAACCAGCGATACTAATTTTCTCAGGTAAGCGTAGGAGAGACATACAGATTTTATTTACCCCATCATCAACGCCGGCATGAGCAATAATGAGGCCATCAGCCAACATGATATACGGCTGCTCAATAGAGATTTTATTGATCATAGTGGTTATGTAACGAGGTTCGAGCAGTTGTTCTGTTAGCAATGGTGATGCTGCTTTGGCGATAGATTGCTCCCAAGACAACGTATTTGTATCTTGAAAACAAAGGTGTTCAATGCACAGCAACTCACTCAAGGATGGGGTTTCAAAGGCCGAAGAGTGTGACGGGCATTCAGAGCTGCTTTCATCGTAAATGTAGCTAGCCAATTCTTTTTGTAGGCCTTTTCTATCATGGATTGTTCCGTACTTTTCAAGGATTAAGAGTAACTCCTCCATTTGGATAATATGTGGGTCTACGCCCTGCAATGAGCTAATGACTTGATGACGAAATGTGCTTTTATGAAAGTTATTAATCGCGGGGTTTACTACGAATAGTATTTTGTCAGTCTTAATAAAAGTGGTGGAAAAAACGACGTCATAATGACGTGAGTATTTTTCAAACTCTCTTCGTGACATCATTTCTATAAAATGCAATTCAGGCAATAAAACCTGTAGCGTTAGATAGAGATAAGTCGAGACCGTTGCACTATTTTCGCTAACCACTATCGCCGTTTTTTGAGTTTTAATCTGATTAATCAGCCCTTCTCGCGTGAGCCATCCACCAAATAACACGGTTAAGAATGCCACCTCTTCGTTTGGCACCTCACAGTGTAATATTTTTTCAAAAGGCAGCATTGCGCGACGTACCATCTCATGCAGATGGCTAAATTCTTTCGCAACTAAGTCATACACACTATTGGTGTTGGTCAGGTGATAGCGAATGCGATAATAAGCGGGTTTCCAATGCTGATAGATTTTCTCTATGAGTTCACTCTTCTCTTTGATTGTGACACAGCTAATTTTTTCAAAGTTATCCACTACGACGACGACACTTTCAAGAAGAAGCGTATCTAAGTGAAAATATTTGTCCGAGATGGTTTGAATATTAGAGCTTTGAATTATAGCAGTTAAAAATATGTGTTCGTTATACTGATGAATCCCCATTTTATGAATAATGTTTTGCATCAGTTTAAAATCACGACCATGAGCGATTTCACTGTAACTATCTGGGAGGATTTTTATCGTTTTGCCAAACTTAATACGATGTTGGATAAAACAAATAAAATAGATGAGTTCTTGTAGTTGTTGATCGGTAAACTGAATTTTTAGACATTTTTCTATCTCACTAAAAACATAACCAACTTGTTCAATATGTTCTGAGATGACATTGTTATATTGTGCAATAATGCTTTTAGCAACCGGGATCATAAGGATGTTACGTAACGCGCTAAGTAGAAGATAGCGTTTTTTAATCTCATCTCCCGCAATGTGATACCCTTGCTCACGATTATAGTGAATTTTTAAACCGTATTGGCTAACGCTTGATTTAACTTTTTTAATATCATTGATGATCGTGTTTTGGCTAACGTTAAGTGCAGACGTCAGGTGTAATAGTGATAAACGTTCAGCACGTGTTAGTAAAAAGAAAATAATTAATTGCCCACGTTCTTCTTCAGAGAAAAGGTAGCGATTATTAAATACTACATCTTCTTGATGGCGAAAGTTTTCGATAACGAGCTTAGGTACATGAAGTTTGCCTGTTTTTAATCGAGTGATAGTCTCAAAGTGGTGCGATTCAAGATAATCATTAATTTTCTTTATTGTGTAGCTTAATTGCTTACGAGTCAGATTAAATTCAGACTCAAGCGCTACACCCGTGATACTAGGATCGCTTACAATCGCATCAAGTACGGTGAAGACACGTTTATCAACAGCCATAATGCAATATCCTCGTATGTGAAGGGTGACTCCAGCGCCTGTCTTAGTAGACGTTATGCTTCTGGTATCTGTTCTGCCTCAAGATTTTTTGTTGCTTGTACTGTTTCTCTTTTTAATTCCCGAGCATAGAAAAAGTAGCTACATGCCCAGAACAAAGCTAACAGCAGCGGGATAAAGCTTCCTTGCAAGAACTTGAATAAAAAAGAGAACGCATAAGTAAATACAGGGCCATCAATAGAACTGTTGGAGATTAATTGACCGGCAGGGATATCGATAGCTTTAGTGGCAAGTCCCAGCTCTGTAATCATTGGGGCAAATTGAGTCCCTACAAACAAGAAGAATGGAATGCCAATAATGCTGAGAATTACCATGCGTAACGTATTGCCTTTGGTGACTAAATACGCGGGGACAATCAAGGCGATATTAATGATACCGGCAAAAGGCAGTATTTTATTTCCGGGCAAAATGACTGCCCAGATGAGGGTAAATGGAATCGCCACAATGACTGCAAACCAAATCTCGCTTGCCCCTCCCATAAACGGCCAGTCAATACCAACAAACAGTTTGCGACCTGAGAACTTCTTGTTCATATAGGTGCTAATGGCTTCGGATATTGGAGAAAGCGCCTGCATAAACAGTTTTGAAATCATAGGGAATAACATTAAAGCCGTTGCGGCTTGTACCCCGAGCATTAATGTCGCAGCAAGGCTATATCCAGCGATAATGCCGAACATGATGCCGAGGAGAAAACCGATGATATGGTTTTCTGCAAATACGCCGACTTTCTGGCGTAAAGCGGCTGCATCCATCGGTTTGTTTAATGCTGGGATTTTTCGTAACAGCAGATCGAAGGGATAATAGATGGCACCAAAAAAAACCATCCGGTGGGTACAGGTCACACCTGGGATTCCCGTCAGTTTTTCTATTCTGTGCTGATGAATGTCGCCAGCGTTTAACTCCATGACAATCTGGAATGCGGCAATGATAAATGCCAACGCTAAGCTCCAACCGCTACCAAATATCGGCGTGGTCACGCTGATAACGATGAATGCGGTGAATATTTTTCCCCAAACGTTCCAGAGGTCAGCATTAAACGTGTTGGTTTTATTGCACATAAGCATCAGGATATTGACACCGACCTGTAGCGGGAACATGGCAAAGGCATAGGGCCATGCCCACGAAATATTTGCCATGGTTGTCCAACCGCCGTCAATGATGCTTAACTCCAGCCCTGTGCGTTTCATCATCGTTTGTGCCGCAACACCAATAGCGCCAACCATAAAGCCAATAAGCATACTCATGCCGACAAAAGCAACGCCGAGGGTGATGGCCGCTGATGCTGCATCTTTAAACTTCATGCGAACAATTAAACCCGCAAGAAGCATAATTAATGGAACGAAAACGGGGGCGCCTAAAGCTAAAATATAATTTATAATTGTACTGAGAAAGTTCATCGCTTTGCTCCGTTACTTTATGTTTTAATCAACTTAATCCTTTATTTCTTTTACCGGTTTTACGTAAAACTCTCACTATCAATATGTTTACTTACATGCATCAATTATTTTTTGTAGCTCGCTCTCCATGCCAATGCCAGTGAGAAATGCGATGCCGTTAATCACAGGGATGGGATACTCTTTATCTACTTTTGTTATGGCAATATAAGCGAGGCTATCCTTTATATGTGTGTCGAGTGATTTAAGGTCAATAACTTCCACGTTAATATCGTTATGATTTTTTTCTTTCAATAACCGAGACACTTTGCTTGCTACGGTTTGTGATGTGGCAACACCACTTCCGCAGGCAACAATTATTTTTTTCATTTTACATTTTCCTTATTGTTAATGGTAATGGCTGATTTGAGCAGTTTTACCAAAGAGGCTGGTGTTGGCGCTTGATTCATTTCTTCAATGAAATGCTCATCACTTAGGCATTCCATTAACGTTTGTAGTAGTGTGATGTGATGATCCTTGTCAATAAATCCTAGTAAAAATATGAATTTAGCCTTGAGTTCATTATCGTCATTTGCCATCTCATGCCATGTGATTTCATGATACAGGCGTGTTACGCAAATAAACGGTCTTATCACATGTTCTGTGTCAGTGTGCGGTAAAGCAACGACATAAGGGTGGGTGGGAAGAGCCGTTGGGTATAGTTTCTCGCGCTGTTTAATTGCGGGTAAAAAAGAATCGCGTACGTAGCCACGATTTTTTAATGATAGAAATATAGAGTCAAAGTAATCACTCTGATGTTGAAAGGAACTGTCTATAAAAGTCAGTTCCTCGAAAAAATAGGCATCCGGATCTGAATGCGTATCTATATTATCTATAGCAGCTATGGTCATATAATTAGCCTTACTTAAAAGCTAGGAGTTGTAATGATATTAATCATTCGAGATAACGATGGCGAATACTATCGATAACAAAAAATGCCCTATACATTGGGCATCATATTAATTTTAGAAAGCTTGATCTAGCTCACCAATTTATAATCGATAAGCTGGAAGAAAAATAAGGATATGCAGTTGATGTCACATAATAGACGATAGGGGAGTAAATCCCCTTATTTTCTCAAAGCCGAAGTGAGTTCAATAATTTCAATAGAAACGTTGTTGAAATATTTTTTTATAAATCCTTCAGCGACTCCGATCCATCGTTTGCAGTGGCGTGATTACCACCGGCGTTGATTTTACTCTCATGGCGCTGATTACGCCGATAATCAGACATGTGATACCTATCAACGTCAGCACGGGTGGCCATTCGTGACGCCAAATAAAGGCATAGCTCAAACCGGCGAGCGTTTCAAACACAATAAGCGGTCCCACTTTGGCGGTAGGTAAGCGTTGGCTTGCCTGATTCCAGCATAATGTTCCTAACCATGAACATAGCAGGCCGATAGCGATCATTAGACCGATAAACACCATGGGGCGTGGGCCAAATGGCATCGGAAAATTACTTTCTGTTATGGCCGAATGTCCCCATACCAGCGCATAGCCAATAACTGCCAGCGGTAGTGTGACCAATCCCTGTGCGGTGGCCCAGGTTGTCGGGCTTTTGTCTGGGTGTGTTCTTAACCAACTGGCGTTGCGCATGGGATACCATGTCCAGCACACTACCGCGATGAAGGCTAAAACTAAACCGGTGACATAACGGAACATATCTGTCGGCGCGTGTGCGCTCTGTAGTTCGGCCACGTTGACGCAGCCCAGACCTAAAGCGATTAGCAGGAGCGACGGTGCAAGATGCCGCCATGAAAGCTTCCCATCGCGATGGCTGTATTTCAGATTGGCGCTCACCGAAATCACCACCGGCAGGGTGCCGATAATCATCGTGCTCACCGGTGCGCCGGTGCGTTGAATGGCACTCGCCAAACACAGGTAATAGATAAAGTTACCAACAACGGTGAGTTTGAGCGCTTCAAGCCAATCACTGCGTATTAGCTGACGTAGACGATGGCGATCGTGCCACGCCAGAGGTAACGCAATAAGACCAAACGCCAAATAGCGTCCTACGGATTGTAAGCTGGCTGGATATTCCGGCACGATAAGCGGGCCCACAAAAATCAGTCCCCACATTAGCCCCGCCGTCAGCGCGTAAAGCACTCCGATTAGCATCGTTCTAAACTCTTGAAATGGATTGTGTTACAAGTCTAGAAGGGGTTTGCAGAAGCGTCTTGTAGCAGATTGCTGTTTGAGGAAAAACGTTAGAAAACTACCGTACTTGTTTTTGATAGCGTGCGGGCGTGACGCCGTAGAAGCGGTTAAAAGCGCGGGTGAGATGAGCCTGATCGGTGAGTCCTACCGCTGCGGCCACCTGCGCAGGCGGTAATCCCTGAGTCAGCAAGTTTTTAGCTTCGTATAAACGATAGGCCATCAGCATTTGCTGCGGTGTGACGTGGTATTGCGCTTTAAACTGGCGCAAAAAATGGTAAGGGCTGAGATCGACCAACGCTGCCAGCTCAGGTAATGTCATGCGTTTGTCCAAGTGTGCACGCAGATACTCTTTTACGACCGCGAAACGTTGCGGGGCATCCAGCCTGAGCGGTTGCGGGGCTTTCGCCCAATGACGCGTCAGCGATAGTAATTCACTCAGCAAGCTTGATTGCGCCAACGGTTCATCGTTTTGCCACAGAGCATTTATCAGCGCGGTAGTCGTTCTGGCAAACTGTGGATGGTAGGTCACCGCGTCGCTAAACCACCAGCTTGGTTCACCACTGACCTCGGCTAAAATCTCAGGCGTGAGATAAATCATGCGATAGCGCCAGCCGCCTTCGGTGCCAGACTGTCCGGTATGTAGCTCATCGGGATTCATTAAGACCAATGAGTCAGCGGGTGCGACATGATTCACACCGCGATAGCGAAAGCGCTCGGCGCCATATTCAATTGCGCCAATACCATAGGCTTCGTGGGTATGGGGTTCAAATTCATGATGCTCGATATGTGCCCGATACACTTCAACGCCGGGCAAATGGGCGAAGTGTTTAAACTGGGCGCGATCTCGGTCGTCAACAAATTGGGAGGGAACGCCGTGCATAGAAGAATCTCTGGTAGAAACAGGGATAACCACGATTAATTTATAACTATAGCGGAATTAGGCGCGTGGGAAATAAAAAAGCAGACCCGAAGGTCTGCTTTTACCGTTCTCGCCAAAAAAACTAGTGGCCAGAGGTTTGTGACTGGCGGCAGGCTTCAAACAGGAACCACACGCGGCGTTCAGTTTGATCTACCCAGTTTTCAATCAGGCTGGTGGTTGAAACGTCGTTATGCTCGCTACACACCACATGCGCTGCACGCAGTTCGGCGGCTAACAGTTTGTTGTCTTCGCACAGTTCAGCCAGCATATCCAGTGGCTCAACGTACTCAGCGTTATTATCTTTAATACGCTGCATTTTAGAGATCTGGCCGATTGAATGCAGAGTCATACCGCCCACTTTACGGACACGTTCGGCAATATCGTCTGTCATTGCGAATAGCTCTGCGCCTTGCTCGTCCAACAGCAGATGATAATCGCGGAAATGTGGACCGCTCATATGCCAGTGGAAGTTTTTGGTTTTCAAATAAAGCGCATAGATATCAGCAAGGATTGCATTCATTGCACCACTGATTTCTTTGGTTGCCTCAGCGCCCAAATCGCTTGGGGTTGCCAGAGGAATGAATTGACGTTTTTTAGCGTCACCGACTTTGCTTTTGTCCAATTTTGGTGTGCTCATCTTCATCTCCTAAGGGTATTGATAGATTCACCACTCGCAGTCTAGTCACTGTTTGGTACCGAATCAGTATAGATCATCCTCACAAAATTAGAGCTCAATATGTATGACAATTGGCGCTATCCCTGTACCTGAATCTGTACACCTTTGCATGAGTTCCCCTTAGCGCACGCCTCCCGGAGCGATCCCATTAGACAAAATCTGCGTTAATGCGGCGATCAGACGGTCGTTATCCTGTGAGCTCTTGATCGCCACACGATAATAATCGGCGCTAAGCCCCGGATAATTGGCGCAGTGGCGAATCAAAATATGGTGCTCTAACAGCGCCTGCTGCAGGTTAATACGACTATTGGTGCAGCGCATAAAAAGATAGTTCGCCGTAGGAGGCCACACTTTGAGCTGCGGCAATGCTTCTAATGCCGCGAGCATTCTTGGCTGTTCTTCTGCCAGCCAGCGATGGGTTGTGGCGATGTAATCCACATCATCTAGAATAATTTCGCCCGCTAACGCAGCAAACGCGTTGATGGTCCATGGCTCGCGTTGCTGTTTCATTCGCGTGACTAGCGGCGCATTGGCACTCACCAAATAACCTAACCGCAGACCCGGAATAGCGAAAAATTTGGTCAGAGAACGCAGTACATAGAGATGGGGATATTGAGCTAATAAAGGGATAAAGCCTGATTCACTCGGCACAAAATCAAGAAAAGCCTCATCTAAAATCAACGCAATATTCATCTGCTGGCAGCGGTCAGCTATCGCCATCAACAAGCCTTTATCCACTAGCAAGCCGGTCGGATTATTGGGCGTGCATAAAAATAGGCAATCAAGATCCGGAGTTAATGCTTCAAGCAAGCGCTCATCGGGCTGAAATCCCTCATCTTCGTGCAGAGCATAATCGACAATATTGCAGCCAATTCGCATTAATGCGCGTCGATATTCGGCGAAACCGGGGGTAAGCAACAGTGCTTTAGCAGGTTGGAGTTGATTGACCAACGCAAATATGAGTTCAGTTTCTCCATTGCCAGCCATCACCCATTCATCAGGACAATCATGATGTCGAGCCAGCGCTGCGTGCAGCTCGCGGTATTCCACGTCGGGATATTTTTCTGCTACCGCCATCTGGTTGATGATGGCGTGCTTAAGGGATTGAGGCATGCCTAATGGATTGATGTTGGCGCTGAAATCAATAATGGCGTGAGGAGAAACGCCTAGAGTGAGTGCGGTTTCTAAAATGTTTCCGCCGTGCTGGCTGCTAATGGCCATAGATATTCTCGCTTCCTGAATAACGACGATATGTTAACCCATTTACTGTTTATTCTCGGCTTTTGTTGATCTCACAGTGGGTATCTCTATGTCTAATGATTTACCTTGTATACCCAGCATACTTCAAGTTGCCTTTTTGTTGGCTGCGTTCATTTGCTGCCTCAATGCAACTCGAATTATTTAGGGTATATCCCAGATTACAAAATGAAACTAAGACACACAGGTTTTTGACGTTCCGTAAGGACGTCAGGAAGGAGGTGCGTATTCCATACAATTCCTCCGCAGCCCCCGCTGCTGTAATGCCGACGAACCCACAAAATGCCACTGAACGATATCGGGAAGGTGTGGGTAAGGATGACGCTAAGCCAGAAGACCAGCCTGTGAGCCCGATTGATTTGCCGCTGTCGCGCGATCCTATTCGGGTATTTCTATTAATTTCAGCTCCTTCGGTGGGAAGTGAGTTGTCATTGTTTCCCTGCATGTCGCCGCATAGGCGGCGGTGCAGCGTGCTGCTATGACAACGCAAAGCCCATCCATCAGGATGGGCTTTTTTGTTAGGTAGACGAATTGATGAAGGCATTTCTGATTGGCGGAACCGGTAGCGGCTGTGGAAAAACCACGCTGACCCTCGGACTGCTGCGGGCATTTACCCGCCGCGGTTTAAAGGTTCAGCCGTATAAAGTTGGGCCAGACTATATTGACACTGGGTGGCACAGCGCTGTCTCCGGTGTTGCATCACGTAATCTGGATGCCTTCATGTTGCCCGCGTCTACGCTCAATTGGTTGTATAACCAACGTATGCAGTCCGCTGATATTGCGGTGATAGAAGGTGTGATGGGGCTGTACGACGGCTTCGGCACCGATCCCAACTATTGCAGCAGTGCTGGTATGGCGAAGCAGCTTGGCTGTCCTGTGATCTTGCTGATCGATGGCAAAGCGGTTTCTACCTCGGCGGCAGCAACGGTGCTGGGATTTTGCCATTTCGATCCTGAGGTGCGTATTGCTGGCGTTATTGTTAACCGAGTTAACAGTGAACTTCATTATCAGTTGTTGAAACAAGCCATTGAGAAATATACCCAAGTCCCCGTTCTCGGTCGCATTCCCTCGTTGCCTAACGTCAGCCTACCCGAGCGCCATCTAGGTTTAATCACCGCCCACGAACAGCATGACATGGATGAACAGTGGAACACGCTGGCTGATCAGCTCGAACAGCATATTGATCTTGATCGTCTACTGGCGCTGAGCAACGTTGAGCCTGCGCCAAACGCCAGCGCGCCGAGTTTACCTGCATCTGAATCAGGCCGTGGTTTAATGATGGCTTTAGCCGATGACGAAGCCTTCCACTTTTACTATCCCGATAATTTACAGTTGCTTGAGCAAATCGGCGTCAACATTGTGCGCTTTAGCCCTCTGCGAGACGCTGCTCTGCCTGAATGCCAGATGGTTTATATCGGTGGTGGCTATCCTGAATTGCATGCTGAAACGCTAACGAAAAATCACGCTATGCGTCAGTCATTGCGCGACGCACACCAGCGCGGCGTGGCTATCTATGCGGAATGCGGCGGGCTGATGTATCTCGGCACTAGCCTGAAAGATCAAAACGGAAATACGCATGAGATGACCGGTATCTTCCCCGGCGAAAGTCGAATGGAAGGGCGGCTCAAGCGATTTGGCTACTGTCAGGCCACGGCGCAGCAAGACACCGTGCTGGCGGCGCGAGGGGAAACTCTGCGCGGCCATGAATTTCATTACTCGGATTTTCACGCAGATATTCCCTGTGCGTTCCAGTTTGAAAAACAGCGCGATGGCGTCACGTTGCAACGCTGGCAGGGAGGCTACCAGCGAGGGAATACGCTGGCAAGCTACCTGCACGTGCACTTTTATCAAAGACCGGAAATGCTGAAGCACTGGCTAGAACGAGGGAGAGCCCTGTGATCAGTTTCTCCGCCTGCCTAGTGGCATATTTGCTGGACTTGCGTTTAGGCGATCCTCCCACGTGGCCGCATCCGGTGCGTTGGATCGGCAATTTTATTACCTTTCTCCAAGGCAGGATCCGAGCGTTTTGTCACACCACGACCTCTCTCTATATAGGCGGCGCTTTCCTGTGGCTGATCGTGGTTGGGGTTAGTTGGGGGGCGACCTACGCGCTGCTTGCGTTTCTAACCCAGCTCAACCCTTGGCTTAGCTGGGCTGCACAGGTGTGGATTATCTACACCCTATTGGCGGGACGCTGCTTAAGCGACGCGGCAATGGCCGTCTATGTGGCACTGCAAAACGGTTCGCTGGAAGAGTGCCGCCGTCAGCTCTCCTACATCGTCGGGCGTGATACGTCTGAATTGGATCGTCCACAAATAACCCGCGCGGTGGTTGAAACGGTGGCTGAGAACAGCGTTGACGGCGTGATTGCGCCGCTGTTTTTCCTGTTTATCGGCGGTGCACCGCTGATGATGGCTTACAAAGCGGTCAACACCCTCGACTCCATGGTGGGGTATCGCACGGAGAAATATCGCGCTATCGGCTGTGTGTCTGCGCGTATGGACGATCTCGCCAATCTCATTCCCGCTCGCCTGAGCTGGCTGTTGTTAAGCCTCGCCGCCCGCTTGCTGTGCCTTAACGGCAAACAGGCGCTCAAAATTGGCTGGCGCGATCGGTATCTGCATAAAAGCCCGAACTGTGCATGGTCTGAAGCCACGGTGGCTGGCGCGCTGGGTATTCGCCTTGGCGGACCGAATAAATACTTTGGTGAGCTCGTAGATAAACCGTGGATCGGCGATGAAGAACGCGAGATCGGTATTCAGGATATTCGCTTGAGCATCCGTCTAATGATGACGGCTTCTGCGCTGGCGTTAGCGCTCTTTGCGCTAGTCAGATGGCTGATTGTGACGTGAGACTTTTAAAAAGAGGCGGGTAGGGGCATGACAAATAACTCAGGGTTGACCATGGACTACAACAAAAATCCCCAAAATATCGAGCAACAAAGCTTTGAAATTATCTCGCAGATTATCGCTGAAGAGCGGCCTGACTATCACTTTGTCGATGAACTCCAAGAAAAAATTATCAAGCGAGCTATCCATACCAGCGCTGATTTTGAATGGTTGGATATTCTGCATTTCTCACCTGACGTACTAGGCCAAATTACGCAGGCGCTGCGCAATGGCTGCACGATTTATACCGACACTACGATGGCGCTATCTGGCATCAATAAAACACAGCTTGAACGCTTGGGTTGTCAGTGGAAGTGCTACATCGCAGACCCCCGTGCTGTTGATATCGCTAAAACGCAGGGCATCACTCGTTCGATGGCGGCGGTGGATTTAGCGGCGCAAGAATCAGGTGAAAAGCTGTTTGTGTTTGGTAATGCGCCTACCGCGTTGTTTCGGTTGCTCGAACTGTATCAGCAGGGCGTGATGACGCCAGCGGCGGTGATTGGTGTTCCGGTCGGTTTTGTCGGTGCCGCGGAATCCAAACAGGCGTTGGCGGAAAGCCATGTGCCTAACATCGCCGCGCTGGGGCGTAAAGGGGGCAGCAATATTGCCGCTGCAATTGTTAACGCCATTCTGTATCACATGAGAGATGCGCAATGAGTGAAAACGGGCTGGATACGCTATGGCATAACGGCAAAAGCTATCGCAAGGGCTACACCACCGGTTCTTGTGCTACGGCGGCGGCTAAAGTTGCGGCGTTGATGGCGCTGCGTCAGCAGGTGATTAATCAGGTTTCGATTGTGACCCCTTCTGGCATCACGCTGCGGCTAAACGTTGAACAACCGCTCATCTGTGGGCAGCAAGCCAGTGCGGCTATACGCAAAGACGGCGGAGATGACGTTGATGCAACCCATGGAATGCTGATTTTTGCACAGGTCGCACTTAATGACAGCGGCAGCATCACCATCGGCGGTGGTGAAGGTGTCGGCACCGTTACGCGTAAGGGGATTGGGCTGCCTATCGGTAGCGCGGCAATAAACCGTACACCGCGACAAACCATTGAGCAGGCGGTGCGTGAAGTCATTGGGCCTGAACGCGGCGCTGATATCGTGATTTTCGCCCCTGAGGGTGAGGAGCGTGCGCAAAAAACCTATAACGGACGGTTAGGTATTCTGGGGGGAATTTCGATTATCGGCACTACCGGCATCGTAACCCCAATGTCGGAAGAGAGCTGGAAGCGTTCACTGGCTCTTGAATTGGAAATGAAGCGCGCTCAGGGCATGACCAGTGTGATTTTGGTGCCGGGTAACCACGGCGAACGCTTCGTGCAGGAACATATGCAAATTGACGCTGAGCGCGTGGTGACTATGAGTAATTTTGTTGGCTATATGCTGCAAGAGGCACAGCGACTGGGATTCCAGCGTGTAGTGCTGGTGGGGCATTTAGGCAAACTGATCAAAGTCGCGGCGGGGATTTTTCATACCCACAGCCATATTGCTGATGGGCGGATGGAAACACTGGTTGCTCGATTGGCGTTGTTGGGGGCGCCGCATGAATTTCTGCGCGCGGTCTTTGAATGCAGCACGACGGAAGCTGCAATGGAGCTGATTGAACAGCAGGGTTGGCAGGCTGTTTATGATGATATTGCACAGGCCATTGGTGAACGGGTGAAACAAATGCTGCGTTTTGCTCCACAGCCTTTTTGCTGCGATGTGGTGCTGTTTTCATTCGACAACGTTGTGCTCGGAAGTAACCGTCCAATCAACGAGATTGTGTCAGCGCTCCACGCACAAATGACCTACGAAAAGGAGTCGTTATGATTCACATAGTTGGTATGGGGCCAGGAGATCAGGATTACATCACGCCGCTAGCGCTGCGTTTAATTGCACAGGCCGATGTGTTGGTCGGCTGGCCGCGCCATTTAGCGTCGTGTGCTGATTTCCAAGGCGAAAAACGCTCAATTGGCACCGATCTGGCTAAAGCTGCGGCGTGGCTACAATGCAATGCCGATCGCAATATCGTGGTGCTGGCGTCGGGCGATCCGATGCTATTCGGCATCGGTAAACGGCTATCGCAAGATCTCGAACCGGCCAAGATCCGCATCGTGCCGGGAATTAGCTCGATTCAGTATCTCTTCTCACAGATTGCCATCGATATGAATGACATCTACATCACCAGCAGCCACGGAAAAAAGCCTGATTTCAATTTCATCTTGCAGCACGACAAAGTGGCGATGGTCACGGATCTGCACATTGGCCCTTATCAGATCGCCCAAGAGATCCTCCTCCGCGGGCAAAAGCGCACGCTGGTTATCGGCGAGAACCTGACTTATCCCGATGAATGTATCCATATCTTGCCGCCTGAAAAGGTACAGCAAGCGTATGCCATGAACGTAGTGGTGATCCTCAATGAAAGATGATCTATTTTTGCGCGGCCATAAAGTGCCGATGACCAAAGAGGAAGTCCGTCTAGCGGCGCTGGAGCGTCTGAACCTACCAACGGCTAAACGCCTGATTGATGTAGGCGCGGGAACCGGCAGTGTTTCCCTGGAGGCCGCTTTACGCTACCCCGATTTACAGATCACCGCCATCGAACGTAACCCCGTAGCGCTGGCGCTGATCGCTGAAAACTGCCGCCATTTCGGTTGCCCCAATATAGAAGTTGTTGATGCTGAGGCACCGCTGCCGCTAGACGTACGCGCTGATGCGGTATTCATCGGCGGTAGCGGAGGAAACCTTGCCGACATTATCGACTGGTCATTAGGGCTACTTAACGATGGCGGTAGTCTGGTGATGAATTTCATTCTACTGGAAAACTATCAACAGGCATTCAGTCAGCTACAAAACCGCGCTGTTACCGAGCTAGAAAGCAGCCTGATTCAGGTATCCCGTCTCACTGCCTTGGGCAGCGGACACTATTTCAAACCGAACAATCCGACTTATTTGATTTCCTGCCGTAAGGAGCAAACGCATGGTTGAGCCTATCGACCCTTCACAGGTCTATTTCATCGGCGCAGGGCCGGGCGATCCTGAACTGATTACGCTGAAAGGGCACCGTATTTTGTCACAGGCCGATGTTGTGATTTATGCCGGATCGCTGATTAATCACGATCTGCTGAACTACTGTAAGCCGCAGGCACAGTGCCACGACAGTGCTGGTTTAAACCTCCAGCAGATTATCGATCTGATGGTGGAGGGGGTTCGTGCAGGAAAACGGGTAGTGCGTTTACAGACCGGCGATTTGTCACTGTACGGCTCTATCCGTGAGCAGGGCGAAGAGTTGGGCAAGCTGGGTATCGGGTTTAGCTCAGTGCCGGGCGTGAGCTCGTTTTTAGGCGCAGCTTCGCAGCTTGGCGTGGAATACACGGTGCCAGAGGTTTCGCAAAGCTTGGTGATCACGCGAATGTCGGGGCGTACACCAACGCCTGCGCGTGAGTCGCTGGAGTCGTTTGCCGCTCATCAAACCTCGATGGCGATTTTTCTGTCGGTTCAGGAAATCGGAGAAGTCGTCCAGCGCCTGATCGACGGTGGCTACCCATCCACCACGCCGGTGGCCGTTGTGTATAAAGCGACGTGGCCGGATCACCAAACGGTGCGTGGCACCTTAGAGAATATCGCCCCGCGGGTGCGCGATGCGGGTATTCGTAAAACTGCGCTGATTTTAGTCGGCGCATTTTTAGGTGATGAATACCACTATTCCAAGCTGTACGACGCAGGTTTTAGCCATGAATACCGTCAGGCCTGAGGCAACGAAGCTGAATTCGCTAGCGTTGTTTTGCCTGACGCCGGGCGGCGTTCGCTTGGCGCAACGTCTACAGCCGATGTTGGCGCAGATATCGCTACACAGTGAGAGTTTCACCAGTGAAAAACTCGCAGTGCCCGGATTCAGTACGTTTGACGGATCTTTTGCCGCCAGTATGGCTCAGGCATTCACGCGTTTTGACGCGCTGGTGGTCATTGGCGCGACCGGCATCGTGGTGCGGGTGCTGGCTCCGCTGCTGCAAGATAAATTGCAGGATCCTGCGGTTGTGGTGCTCGATGAGCGGGGTCAGCATGCAATTAGCCTGCTGTCTGGGCATCTGGGCGGAGCCAATCGGCTGGCGCGACAAATCGCCGCGCTGATTGATGCAGAACCGGTGATCACTACCGCCACCGATGTTAACGAGGTCGCCGCGCTGGATATGCTGGCGCAGAAGCTCGACGCGCAGCTGGCTGATTTTCGTCAGGGAGTGAAACGCGTCAACCAGATGCTGGTGAGTGGCGATCGTGTTGGTCTATGGATTGATCCGATGTTCGATGAGCATGTGAGTGAGCAAGATCGGCGCGGATTTATTGTGGTTGACGATCTGGCGGCGCTGCCGGATCTCTCGGCTTTGGTGTGTATTTCGTGGCAGGCAAACTTGCCGCCGTTGACGCTGCCCGTTTTCAAACTGGTGCCGAAGCGTGTGGTGCTGGGCGTGGGGTGCCGCCGAGATACGCCTTTTGCCACGGTACATCATCTGCTGTTGCAGCAACTGACCTTGTTAAACATCGATCCGTTAGCGTTTCGCGCAATCGGCAGTATCACTCTCAAACAGGACGAGGCCGCGCTGCAACAGCTTGCGCAGCGTTATGCGGTGCCCTTTCACCTGTTTACTCCCGATGCGCTTCGTGAGCATGAACACCGTTTTCCGTGTTCCGAATTTGTACGTAAGACCGTGGGCGTAGGGTGTGTTTCACAGCCTGCGGCGTGGCTGCTGCTTGAGAAATATGGCGGCGGAAAATTCATGGGAGAAACGCTGCGTGAACAGGGCGTAACTCTCACCTTAGCCTTAACTCTTCAGGAAACTTTCTGATGTTATACGTAATCGGCATTGGGCCGGGCAGTCAGTCCATGATGACGCTAGAAGCCATCGAAGCGATCCGCGACGCGGACATTATCGTGGGCTACAAAACTTATACCCATCTGGTAAAGGCGTTGACCACCGATAAAGAGGTGATCAAAACCGGCATGTGCAAAGAGATTGAGCGTTGCCAAGAAGCCTTGAACTTAGCGGTAGAGGGAAAAAAGGTCGCGCTGATCAGCAGCGGCGATGCCGGCATTTATGGCATGGCGGGTCTGATTCTTGAGCTGGTCACTAAGCAAAAACTGGATGTTGAAGTGAAGCTTATCGCGGGTGTTACCGCCAGCACCGCAGCGGCTTCATTGCTAGGCGCGCCGCTGATGCATGATTTTTGCCATATCAGCTTAAGCGATCTATTAACGCCGTGGCCGGTCATCGAACAGCGGGTGATTGCCGCTGCGCAGGCCGATTTCGTGGTCTGTTTCTACAACCCTCGCAGTCGTGGCCGCGCAGAACATCTTTCCCGCGCTTTTGATCTGATGCGTCCTTATGTTGCTGCGAGCACCCCCGTTGGGGTCGTGAAAGCAGCGGGACGTAAGAAGCAGGAAAAATGGATCACTACCTTTGGTGAGATGGATTTCGAAAACGTCGATATGACCAGTTTGGTGATTGTGGGTAACAAGACCACCTATTGTCAGGATGGCCTGATGATTACGCCGCGCGGTTATGTTCTAGACCCCAGTGATGCCTGAAGTTGCCTCTCAGTTAGCTGCGCTCGTTGACCCGAGTCACTGACTTGCTGCCTTGATGCAACGCCGATTACTTTGTGGATAAGAGGATGTTTAATAACGATATGTTTCATAACGCGCCCGCAAAAGCATTCCGACTTCATGTCTTTGGTGGAACCTCGGATGCACGACGTATTTGCCAACGTCTTGATGCTCTAGGGCTGAGCTATAGCCTATCGGTAGCAACCGATGCGGGCCGCGAGTTGGCTGGCGAGATCAAGGGCAAAATTATTGTTGGTCGTATGGACGCGTCTCAAATGGGTGCATGGCTGCAACAGCAAAGTGTCACTCACGTGATCGATGCCTCGCATCCCTATGCTGGCGTGCTGAGTGCCAATATTGCTGGAGCTTGTGCCGAGCTGCATATCGCGCTGATGCGCTACCTGCGTCCGAGTGAAATTGATGCGTTAGCACATCCGCTGCTACACAAAGTTTCTAGCGTGGAAGAGGCATGCGCTTTGGCTCGCAATCTGGGTGAGCGCATTTTGTTGACGACAGGCAGTAAACAGTTGGCTGATTTTGTGCGTTTGCTAGCGGACAAAAATCTGTTTGCCCGCGTGTTACCGACGCCGGAGGTACTGACGCAGTGCCGTGATTTGGGGCTCGGCGTTGACAACGTGCTGGCGCTGAAAGGGCCATTTAGCGCCGAGATGAATCATGCCACCTATCGTCATTGTCAGGCCGACGTCGTGATTACCAAAGAGTCAGGTGCTGAAGGCGGCTATCAGCAAAAGGTTGCGCCTTGTCTGGCGTTGAGCATTCACTGCATCGTAATTTGCCGCCCACCAGAACTATTCGTTGCTGGGCAAACTCAAGTCACGTCACTGGCTGAACTGGAACCCCATCTGGCGAGCTGGTTGCAGCTTCAGAATAATTAATACGGAAGAAAAATGATGAAAAAAGCCATTTTGATTATCAGTTTTGGTACCAGCTATCACGAGACGCGAGAGAAAACCATTGACGCCTGTGAGCGCCGCTTAGCAGCGTCCTGCCCCGATCGCGATGCGTTTCGCGCCTTCACCTCTGAGATGATTATTCGCAAGTTGGCAAAGCGTGATGGGATGCAAATCGATAACCCTCATCAGGCATTGATGCGTTTGGCGGAGCAAGGCTATCAGGATGTCGTGATCCAGTCATTACACATCATCAACGGTGACGAGTATGAAAAAGTCGTGACGCAGGTCAACGCTCATGCGGGAATGTTCAAGCGTATTCGCATTGGTGCGCCTTTGCTGAGCAGTCATCAAGATTTTGAGCAGCTGATTGGCGCGATGCGGTCACAAATGCCCGCGTTGGCAGATGATGAACGTGTGGTGTTTATGGGACACGGTGCGACGCATCACGCCTTTGCTGCCTACGCCTGTTTGGACCATATGCTGATGGTTCATCAGATCCCTGCGATGGTCGGTGCAGTGGAGAGTTATCCCGAAATTCATCATGTGGTCGCACGCTTGCAGCAGCAGCATGTACGCCATGTTCATCTCATGCCGCTGATGCTAGTCGCTGGCGACCATGCGATTAACGATATGGCTTCCGATGAAGAGGATTCGTGGAAAACTCAACTGGCTCAGGCAGGGATCGAGGCGACTCCTTGGCTGCAAGGCTTAGGAGAGAATCCGTTGATTCAACAGATGTTTGTCGAACATTTACACGAAGTGATTAACGACGTGGAGGAGGTAGCCTGATGGACATATCGGTGAAAGGTAAAGTCTGGGCGATATCCACGGGGCCCGGTAGTAGCGATCTCATCACGGTGCGTGCGGCACGCCAGTTGGCGACGTTAGATGTGCTCTATGCCCCCGCGGGGCGAAAAAGCGGAGATAGCCTCGCGTTGTCTATCGTGCGCGAGTATCTACGGCCTGATCTGGAAATTAAAGAGCGCCACTTTCCAATGAGTGCCGATCAGGGCGAAAAGAGCTCGGCATGGGACGGTGTCGCGCAAGAGATGCGCGCCGATGCAGACCGCGGGCTACAGGTAGGATTTATCACGCTTGGTGATGCGATGCTGTTCAGCACGTGGGTATTTTTGCTTGAGCGTTTGCAAGGGGTGGTCGATATAGAAATCATTCCTGGGGTCACCTCATTTGCCTGTATTGCTGCTCGCGCCCAGTTTCCTTTGGCGATGGAACAACAGTCGATGGCGGTAGTGTCCTGTACGGCACCAGAATCGGAGTTGGAGCAGGCGCTGCGGAATCATGAATGCGTCGTGATGATGAAAGTATACGGTCGAGTGCCGCAGATACGTGAACTGCTGCGACGCTTAAACCTACTGGATCACGCCATGTTAATGGCCGAGGCGTCGCTGCCTAATGAACAGTGTTTCCGTCATCTTGATGAGATTAGCGAGCAGACCGCGCTGCCATATTTCTCAACGATTTTGGTCAATCGCACCGTGTCGACAAAACAGTCTAAGGAGCATCAATGAAAAATCTCCAACGATTTCCTCTCTATGGAATGGCGTTAGCGGTTCTACTGACGTTAGCGCCTCAGGAGGCTTTTGCCATGCATATCATGGAGGGTTTTCTGCCACCGTTTTGGGCGCTGGCGTGGTGGCTGATGTTTTTGCCCTGTCTGGTGATTGGCGCGACGCGACTAAAAAATATCGTGCGTGATGATAGTGATAAGAAGGTTCTGCTCGCGCTGTGCGCCGCCTTTATTTTTGTGTTATCGGCGCTGAAAATTCCTTCGGTAACCGGTAGCTGTTCACACCCCACCGGCGTTGGTCTTGCGGTGATTTTATTTGGGCCGTGGGTGGTTTCGGTACTGGGCGCAATTGTTTTACTGTTTCAGGCGCTGTTCTTGGCCCACGGCGGTTTAACCACGCTGGGCGCCAATGGCATGTCAATGGCGGTCATTGGCCCGATGGCGGGTTACGTGGTGTGGAAATTAGCCACGCGGGCGGGTATGCGTCGTGATGTAGCGGTGTTCCTGTGCGCTGCGTTGGCGGATCTGGTGACGTATTTTGTCACGTCTGTGCAGTTGGGGTTGGCTTTCCCCGACCCTCAGCTTGGCATCATGGCGTCGGTAACCAAGTTTATGGCGATATTCTGTCTGACACAGGTCCCCATTGCGATTGCTGAAGGCCTTTTGACCGTTCTGATTTATGACCAGCTTTGCAAACGCCAACTGATTGGCGCAAGGAGTCACTAAAATGAAAAAGACGCTGATTCTGATTCTCTTGGTTATTGCATTAGCGGTGTTGCCATTCTTTATCAATCACGGTGGGGAATATGGCGGTTCGGACGATCAGGCCGAGGGGGTTATTGCCCAAATGGCTCCGGATTATAAACCGTGGTTTGAGCCCTTATATGAACCTGCCAGTGGAGAAATAGAAAGCCTACTGTTTACGCTGCAAGGTTCATTTGGCGCCGCAGTCATTTTCTATATTTTAGGCTACTACCGCGGGCGTCGCGCTGCTCATGTTGGAGATTGATAAACTCTCCTACGGAAGCCGTTGGAGCCAGAAAAAACCGGAGCTTAAGCTGGTTCTGTATCTGGTTTTACTGCTCATGGCGCTGCTGGGGACGCCGCTTATTCAGCTCGGCGTGTTGCTGCTGTGTGCGGGGCTGACATGCTATTTACTGCGTGTTGGATTGCGTCGTTACCTGCGCTGGCTAGCGGTGCCACTGGCTTTTTTATTCACCGGATTGCTGGGCGTGGTGCTGTCCTTTTCGTGGCAGGCTGACACATTGCTTTATAGCATTCGCATCGGTCATTTGGCGCTGGGTGTTGAGCGTAGCGGTCTGATCACCGGCATTAATACGCTGTGCCGAAGTCTGGCTGCATTGGCTTCTACCTATCTGTTTGTGCTAACGACGCCGTTTAGCCAGTGGGTTCAGCTGTTAAAACGCAGCCGTTTGCCGTTGGTTTTGATAGAACAAGTGCTGCTCACTTACCGTTTTATCTTCATCTTTATTGAAGAGGCAGCGGCGATTCATCGTGCACAGTCGCTGCGTTTTGGCTATGTGTCTTTGCGCAGCAGCTATCGTTCGCTATCGATGTTAGTAGGGATGCTGCTGGCGCGTGTTATGGAGCGCCACAAGCAAATGAGTATCGCGTTAGAAGTAAAACTGTATAACGGAGATTTCCATCTGTGATGACGCCAACGTTCGCTACTCAGCACCTGAGTTTCCAGTATCAGGATGGTGAAACAGTGCTGCATGATTTGTCGCTGGACTTTAGCCGTGGGCAAGTCACGGGGCTATTGGGCGCTAACGGCTGTGGAAAATCGACGTTGTTCATGAATTTGCTAGGTATTTTGCAACCACAGGAAGGGGATGTGTTGTGGCAAGGGCATAAACTGGGCTATGACAAACGTAGCTTACGTGAGTTACGTCAGCAGGTTGCCATGGTTTTTCAGGAGCCCGATCAACAGATCTTTTATACCGATATCGACAGCGATATTGCTTTTAGCCTGCGTAATTTAGGCGTTGATGAAGAAACCATACGCCAGCGCACCGAGCAGGCGCTTTCGCTGGTGGACGCGCTCGGTTTTCGCCATAAGCCAGTGCAGTATTTAAGCCACGGGCAGAAAAAACGGGTGGCGATTGCAGGGGCATTGGTGATGAATGCAGAGTATCTGCTGCTGGATGAACCTACTGCCGGACTCGACCCTGCGGGGCGCCAGCAGATGATCCATATTATTCACAAAATTGTGGCTCAGGGAAAACGCGTGGTTATTTCTAGCCACGATATTGATTTGATTTATGAAGTTTGTGATTACCTGTATGTTCTCGCGCAGGGAAAGCTGGTGTGTGAAGGCAGTGAGCGAGACGTTTTTATGCAGCAAGAAATGCTAAAACAGGCCGGATTGGTGCAGCCGTGGCTGGTGAAAATTCACCAGCAGCTAGGGCTACCCTTGTTTAAGACTGAGCATGAGCTGTTTGCTTCCATGCCAAAATACGTTAAGTAGGCGGAAATTATGGGTTTATCCATCATGGTGCAGGGCACGGCATCAGACGTCGGGAAGAGTGTGCTGGTTGCTGGACTCTGTCGTATTTTCCATCAGGACGGGTATCGTGTCGCGCCCTTCAAATCCCAGAATATGGCGTTGAATTCAGGTATCACCGCAGACGGCGGCGAAATGGGACGAGCGCAGATTTTTCAGGCAGAAGCCGCCGGTATTGAGCCCGATGTCCGAATGAATCCGGTGTTGCTCAAGCCTACCAGCGATTTGCGGGCTCAGGTGGTACTGATGGGGAAAGTGGCGAATCAGATGGACGCCGTGACCTACCATGAATTCAAACCTCAGTTGCTTGAGCAGATTGCACGGGTGTACCGCAGCCTCGCCGATGAAGTGGATATCATGGTGCTGGAGGGGGCGGGTAGTCCTGCGGAGATCAATCTGCGCGACCGCGATATTGTGAATATGGGTATGGCTGAGAAAGTCGACGTGCCCGTGATTTTAGTGGCAGATATTGATCGCGGCGGGGTGTTTGCTTCGATTTATGGCACCTTGGCATTACTGGAACCGGCTGAAAAGGCACGCGTCAAAGGGGTTATCATCAATAAGTTTCGTGGTGATGTCAGCCTGCTCACTTCTGGCTTGCGCCAGATTGAAGCGCTCACCGGGGTACCCATTATCGGTGTGATGCCGTGGATTGAGGTGCAACTAGAGGACGAGGACGGGGTTGCGCTGCAAAAGGGGAAATATCGCCATCAGGATGAAAACTTGCTGGATATTGCCGTCATTCAAACGCCTTACATTTCCAATTTTACTGACTTCAATGTGCTCAATGCGCAGCCTGATGTTCGCCTGCGTTACGTGTCCCACCACGACGAACTAGGGTCCCCCGACTTACTGATTTTACCCGGCAGTAAAAATACCCTGAGCGACCTTAGCTATTTACACAAAAGCGGCCTGACTCATCAAATTTTGCTAGCGCATCAGCAAGGTACACCGGTGTTGGGGATTTGCGGTGGTTTCCAAATGCTGGGAAACCATATTGTTGATGGCGTGGAGTCTGGCGTCGAGCAAATGGCAGGGCTTGGGTTGCTGGATTGTGAAACCAAATTCTCACAGCAAAAAGTGACTACTCAGGTCAGCGGGAAAATTCGGCCAGATTTGGCGGGGGTTTTTGTTGCCTGTCAGGAGCACTCTCTGGTGGGCTATGAAATTCATATGGGGCATACCGAACTCGGTGAACAGGCACAGCCTTTTAGCATTTTGCAGCAGCGCAACGGTGAAAGTATCAACCAGTGTGATGGTGCAATCAGTCTTGATGGCTCGGTGGCGGGAACCTATATCCACGGTTTCTTTGATTCAGATGGTTTGACGCGTAGTTTGTTGAATTCACTGCGTGAGCGCAAAGGGTTGGAGCCGCTGTTAGGCGCTGAATTCCACTATCAGGCATTCAGAGAGCAGCAGTTTGATCTGTTAGCGGCATCTATGCGTGAGCATATCGATATCGAAGCCGTTTACGCGATTATGCGTGATCACGTTGCTATGCAGGAGAAACCACAGTGATTTTGATTACCGGCGGAGCTCGCAGTGGAAAAAGTGCTCTGGCAGAAAAACTCGCCGCTCAGCATGGCCAACGAGTTTTGTATATTGCCACCTCGGTGGTGACCGATGAGGAAATGGCGCAGCGCATCGCTCATCATCGCGAAACACGTCCAGCACAGTGGATGACCCATGAAGGATATCGCGATCTGGGGGAGGTTATTCGCTCGCAAGGGGGGAATAGCGACGCCGTTATGCTGGAGTGCATAACGACGATGGTTACTAACCTGCTGTTCGAACAGTCTGGAAACATTGATCCCGAAGAAATGGATTTCGAGCATCTGGAGAAAATGATTCATCTGCAAGTTGATGAGTTAATTCAGGGCTGTGAACGTTGTAACGCACCGGTGTATATCGTCACTAACGAACTGGGGATGGGGATTGTCCCTGATAATCTTTTAGCGCGACGTTTTAGGGATATTGCGGGGCGGGTCAATCAGCGTTTGGCTGCGCAGGCGCAGCAGGTCTATCTCGTGGTTTCGGGGATTGAAGTGAAAATAAAGGGATAGCTTAACCCTTTAGCAAACATTCCTTCGGCAGATCACAGAAACGACTCACGCTATCGCTTTTCAAACGATTTTTATCGCGTGGCTCTTTCCATTTCATCAGAGACAAACATGCAAACACTAGAACAAATTATTGCTCAGATTAAGCCCTTGAACCAAGACGCAATGGACAAGGCACAGGTTAGGTTGGATGGTTTGTTAAAACCAACGGGGAGTTTAGGGCGTTTAGAGCAACTGGCGATTCAGTTAGCTGGGATCTTCGGCGAAAACAACGTTAACGTGAACCGCAAGCAGATTGTGGTGATGGCGGCGGATCATGGTGTTTATGATGAAGGCGTGGCTATTTCACCTCGTGTCGTCACTGCGATCCAAGCGCAAAATATGATTCACGGCGTTACAGGCGTATGCGTTCTGGCTAAGCACGCAGGTGCTGAAGTGGTGATTGTGGATGCTGGCATTGACTGTGAGCCGATCGACGGCGCCGTTGACATGCGAATGGCCCGTGGTAGTGGCAATATCGCCCGTGAAGCAGCGATGAGCCGCGAGCAGGCAGAGTTTCTGTTGACGAAAGCGGCAGATTTCGCCATGACGCAGGCGGCAAATGGCGTGCGTTTACTTGGGGTTGGCGAGCTTGGAATGGCTAATACGACACCTGCCGCGGCAATTGTGAGTGTCATGGCGCAACGACAACCAGAGGAAGTTGTTGGTGTTGGCGCAAATTTCCCTAGCGCACAGCTACATCATAAAGTTGACGTGGTACGTAGAGCGATTGCCTGTAATCAGCCAAATGCGACTGATGGCGTTGACGTTCTAGCAAAAGTCGGTGGTTTTGATTTGGCGGGTATGACTGGCCTAATGCTAGGCGCTGCGGCAGCGGGTATTCCGGTGGTATTAGATGGTTTCCTGTCGTATGCGTCGGCGCTCATTGCGTGTCAAATTTCACCACGGGTACACGATTATTTAATTCCCTCTCATATCTCTGCGGAAAAAGGGGCGAAAATCGCACTCCAGCAACTGAAGCTGGAGCCTTACCTTCAGTTAGAAATGCGTTTGGGAGAAGGGAGTGGTGCCGCTGTTGCTATGAATATCGTGGATGCTGCCTGTGCGGCCTATAACGAAATGGGTAGTTTAGCGGACAGTAATATTATCCTTCCAGCCTAAGTCCTTTTCTTTTCTTAACCACGCCCTGCACTCATACATGTGCAGGGCGTTTTTTTTGTAAAGAACACGGATAACCCCTGTATTTCACTGCACCTTAGCGATAATTCTCTGCCATCTGAGGTGGTATCGCACACCATTTCTTATAATTAGTAATTATCCTATTGTAGTGCGTTTGTGAGTGGCGAGGTTGGTCAATGTATTTTCGATAATCGTAAATACTATTTACACAAATTTCTTTTGATTTATCCGTAAAAGGTAAAGCTTATTATTTGGTATTAATCCTAGTCGGGTAAATTCTATTCCCACTCCTTCTTGTTAATTACTTGTTATGTTGTTGTTTTGAAAATGATCTAAAATGGCCTTTTTTGGCTTTAAATACCGATTTTATCCGCTTTGTAAAATTTTACTTTCTATATTGTCTTTCTTTAAAAGATAATGTGTCGCATCTCATGATTTTGCGACAAATTAGCTCGCATAAATGATAGGAAATATCTTATTTGGGTGAAACTGTCGTATTAACCTATTAGTGTAAATTTTTGTTTTTTTATGACATGGTCGGAATTATTATTTCCTCATCCAGATGTGAGTGAGAATTGTGCATTTTTATCTGGGGAGTGAAATTTTCAAACTGGCTATATGACTTAATCTCCTGTTTGCATGAGATAAATTATTAAATATATTTATCTGAAAACAATGAAATAAAATTTCACAGGGAATAAATGCTTTATGGATATTTTCGCCTTAGCTGGCGAAGGATCTCTTATTACTTAAATTTATGGAAATAAAAATGAAACTGAATAAATTAGCTGTGGCATTGGTTATGACTATGGGTATCGCTTCTGCTGCGGCTAACGCTGCAGGCACTGTGGGCGGCAATGGTACTGTTAAATTCCACGGTTTTATTGTTGATGCTGCATGTTCTATTGCACCAGGTAACAGTGAACAAACAGTTGATCTGGGTTCCATTGCGATTAAAGCATTGAAAGACGGTGCTAAATCAACGCCAGCTAACTTCAAAATTGTTCTGGATAACTGTGATGTAACCGGTGGTGCTGCGCCTAAAGCTTCTATCACTTTCAACGGTTCTAACGCAGGCGGTTCAAGCAACCTGCTGGGTATTACCAGCAGCACCGCGTCTGGCGTAGGTGTTGGTATTGCTGATGCAAACGGTAAAGATTTCGAGCTGGGTAAAGAAACTGAAGTTAAGACTTTGATTTCTGGTACTAACGAACTGGACTTCACCGCTTACGTTCAGGCAACTGGCGCGTCTGGCTCTTCAATCACCGCGGGTGAATTCAACAGCCAAACCGACTTCGTAATTTCTTACAACTAATACGCCTTTATGGTTCGGGCTGCCTCTCGTTGGCTGAAACTCAGCCTCATGACGTAGCTCGAATTATTCAAGATATTACGTTGTATTAATTACTCAGGGCGTAAATTGCTACGCCCTTAATTCAAAGTCGCGGTTTAGCAGGAGAGATAGCATGGTAGTCCGCACGCTCTGTGCCTTTATGGTTTTCTTTTTGACAACGGCGGGGGCGATGGGAGAGCAACAAGGGCGCGTTAAAATGACGGGAACCTTGGTGGCGACTGCATGCAGTATATCTTCTGAGTCATTGGAGCAGGTGATTGATTTAGGCTCTATGCCAATCAGTGAACTCGCTAAAAATGGTCAAGGCCCAGAAAAAGAGTTTGTTATTAAATTAGAAAATTGTGAGCTGACTTCTCAAGACCATTTACGGCCGGATTTTAAAAGTGTGCACCTGACGTTTGATGGTACTAGGGATGAAATTGCAAATTTACTGAGTTTACAGGGTGAGGCGAGTGGAATAGGTCTGGTTCTAAAGGATGAAGCAGGCAATATCATCGTGCCAGGGCAAAACTTGCCGGATATACCACTGAATGTTGGCTCTATGGTGCTCAATTATAAATTAGCCATTCAACGGAATAACCATGAGCTGCGAGCAGGGAATTACAGAGCAATCGTAAAGTTCAAAGTGGAATATCTATAATAAAAATAGATTAATCCGAAAAATAATTATTTCTCTTGCCATGAACATTTTCGGTGGGAGAGGTTCGCGCAAAAAATAAATCGCCGATGACGTTTTATCTCTGTGGTATGCGCGCATGGACGAATAGTTTTCTGTAAGAACTGTTTTTGTTTGGTGCATCTGAGCTAGAAATAATAGAGACGGTAATGTCTACATTCCATATCAATAAAATCAGTTTGGCTATGGCGTTAGCCGTGGCTGGCACCAGTTTATCGAGTGAAGCCGTAGAGTTTAATACGGACATGCTGGATACCGCGGATAAGGCGAACATCGATTTCTCTCGGTTCTCAAAAGCAAACTATATTTTGCCGGGTCTGTATCAGTTAGCGCTGCGAGTGAACGACCAAAGCGTGGGGGAATACCCCTTTAATTTTTATCCTCGCGAAAATGAACCCGATAGCAGTGAAGCTTGCCTTTCACCAGAGTTGGTGAGTGAGCTGGGATTAAAGCCCGCCGCACTGAATAAAGTGACCTATTGGCATCAGGGAGAGTGTGCGGACTTTAGCCAACTTCAAGGCACCACCGTACGCGGTGATTTATCCAATTCGAGCTTACAGCTTTCGATTCCACAGGCGTGGATTGAATACAGCGATCCGAACTGGGTGCCCTCTTCACGCTGGGATGAAGGCATCCCTGGTTTATTGCTGGACTATAACCTCAATGCGTCGGCAACGCGTCCAAATACGGGAGGCGATAGCCAGAATGCCAGCATCAGCGGGACCGTTGGGGCGAATGCGGGGCCGTGGCGTTTGCGTGGTGATTATCAGGGGAGCTATAGCCGCACCTCTGGCTCGGATCAGAGCAGCCAGCACAACATGGATTGGAGCCGCGTGTATATGTACCGCGCGCTTCCTCAGCTGCGTTCGACGTTATCGATGGGTGAAAACTATTTGTCGTCCAGCATCTTCGACTCATGGCGTTACACCGGTCTATCGCTGAGTAGTGATGATCGCATGCTGCCTCCAGCGCTACGAGGCTATGCGCCAGAAGTATCAGGGATCGCCAAGACTAACGCCAAAGTGGTGGTCTCCCAGCAGGGACGCGTGCTGTATGAAACTACGGTGCCTTCAGGCCCATTTCGTATTCAGGACTTAAGCAGCGCCGTTACCGGCAAGTTAGATGTAAAGGTTGAAGAACAAGACGGAACAGTCCAGACATTTCAGGTTGATACCGCGACGATCCCATATCTGACTCGTCCCGGAATGGTGCGTTATAAGCTCGCGATGGGGCGGCCATCAACCTATGAACATCATTTGCAGGGACCTACGTTTGCGACCGGTGAATTCTCATGGGGTATCGCCAACAGTTGGTCATTGTATGGCGGTAGCATTCTCGCGGGTGATTACAACGCCGCATCAATCGGTATTGGGCGTGATTTGTTCTTACTGGGGGCGGTATCCGCGGATGTTACCCAGTCGTTTGCCAGCGTACCGGGAGAGGCAAAACGTCAGGGGAAATCTTGGCGTTTAAGCTATTCCAAACGTTTTGACGAATACGACAGTGAAGTGACCTTTGCGGGCTATCGATTCTCCGAGCGTGACTATATGTCGATGGGAGAATACCTCGATGCGCGTTACCACGAGCAAAACTCAGGTCACGATAAAGAGCTGTACACCATCACGGCGAACAAGAATTTTTCTGATGTGGGACTGAGTTTCTACTTCACCTATAGCCATCAGACCTATTGGGATCAGCCGACCGACGATCGCTACAGCCTGTCAGGCAGTACTTTTATGAATTTGTGGGCGCTGAAAAATGTCTCCCTCAATATTTCGGCTACGCGTAGCAAGATTAACCAGCGTGACGACGATGCGGTATTTGTCAGTCTGTCGATCCCAATGGGAAGTTCAGCCTCGGTGAGCTACGACGGCCAGTACAACAATAGCCGCTATAGCCAAAACGTGAGCTATTACGACCGTATTGATAATAACAATAACTACCGTGTTTCTACGGGCCTGAGCAGCGGCGGCGATGAAAGTACTCGAGGTCAGTTTAACGGTTATTACAGCCATCGCGGTGACTTCGCCAACATGAGTGCTAATGCGGCCTACTCGCAGGGGAACTACTCCTCGGCGGGGATGACGATGCAGGGCGGCGCAACCATTACGGCAAAAGGTGCAGCGTTGCACTCCGGCGGTATCAGTGGCGGAACGCGTTTGATGGTCGACACCGAAGGCGTCGGTGGCGTGCCAATCAACGGAGGTCGTGTTCATACCAACGGTTATGGCATCGGCGTGATTACCGATATGAACAGCTATTACCGCAATTCTACCAGCATCGATTTAACCAAAATGGCCGATGACGTGGATTCCAGCCGCTCGGTTGTTGACTCTGCGCTGACGGAAGGTGCCATCGGTTACCGTAAGTTTGGCGTAGTGAAAGGGGCGAAAGCGCTGGCGGTATTGGCATTGGCTGACGGCAGTCATCCTCCGTTTGGTGCCAGCGTGAAAAACAGTGAAGGCCGCGAACTGGCAATTGTTGGTGACGGTGGTATGGCTTGGCTAACCGGTTTACAGGGCGGGGAGTCTCTCGACGTACTGTGGGATGGCGCTAAGCAATGCACGGTGGTTATTCCTAAAACCTTGAGCCAGCAAGAACAGTTGCTGCTGCCATGCCATCCAGAGAGCCAAACACAAATTCCTGCAGCGGTGAAAAATGTTCCTGCGGCAAACCCAATTGATAACATCCATGAAGAGCAATAACACCATGAAATTAAAACAGACTTTATCATTAAGCTTCGTTTTGTTACTGAGCGCGCAGGCCGCCCAGGCGGCAATTGCTCTCGATCGTACACGTGCGATTTTCGAAGGAACGCAGAAATCAATCAGCCTGAATATTCGTAACGATAACACTCAGTTGCCGTATTTGGCGCAGTCCTGGCTGGAAGATATCAACGGGAAAAAGATTAGCGATCCATTAGTGGTCGTTCCGCCTGTTCAGCGCGTCGAACCGGGTTCAAGAAGCCAGATTCGTATTAACGCGACGGGCGGTATTGCCAAATTACCTCAGGATCGAGAGACTGCGTTTTACTTCAATGTGCGCGAAATTCCCCCGCGCAGCAGCAAACAAAACGTGATGCAGATTGCGCTGCAAACCAAGATAAAACTGTTCTATCGTCCTGCCGCGATTGCCATCGATCCCGATACCGTATGGCAGGATCAGATCGTATTGACCAAAACCAGTGACGGCTACCAAATCCAAAATCCGACACCTTACTACGTCACTGTCATCGGTATTTCCGGTCAGCCGAAAGGCGAGTCCGCGAAAGATTTTCGCCCGGTGATGGTCGCGCCTAAGTCGACCCAAAAGGCGGTTACTCCAGCGTATTCCACTCCTTATGTCACCTATATCAATGACTTTGGTGGCCGTCCAGAGCTGAAGTTCACGTGCAGCGGCAATGAGTGTCGTGCAACGACGAACCGGAGCTAGTGGCCAACGCTATGCGTACTTCATATCTAAGATTGACTCGCACTACGCTGTGGATCTGCCTGCTTTCTGGGGCTGTGACCTTTTTTGATCTACAGCAGGCTCAAGCGAAAAGCATAGATGGATGGGACGTGTATGGCATGCATGGCGAAATGACGGTTCAAGGCTCATTGACTGAACCCGCCTGTGTGTTGGCAATGGAGTCGAAAGATCAGTCGATTGATTTAGGCATCACTTCTCGCGTTAGTTTGAATCGGATCGGTAATCGTACCGATCCGGTGACCGTGCATTTTCAATTGAAAGACTGCGGTGTCGTGGGTAACTCGCCCAGAGATGACTCCCACGGCGGCAACATCACCTTTCTTCCTGGGCAGTTGGTTTCTTATGTGACCGTCAGTGGGGTTGCGAGTGATAGCAACAAATATCTGATGAAGGTGTCTGGCTCGGCTGGTGGGGTGGGATTGCGTTTGGAAGATTACAAGCATCGGCAACTGATCCCCGGAGAGCACAGCGAGCCTTTGATTATGTCTCAGGGAAATACGGATTTGGTGATGTATGCCATGTTGGAACGTATTCCTGAAGAGCTGATTGAAGGGGAATATCACACCACGATTAATTTAAACCTGACGTATCAATAAGTACCCAGACTAGAAATAGGCGTTCGTGATTTTGCAGAGGGAAATATATATGAGGCTCTTAGCTTTGCTAGGTATGGCGCTATTTTCTAGCTCTTCATTGGCAACGGTAGATATCAATTTTCATGGTGAGGTTGTCAGCGAACCCTGCGAAGTCGACATCAACGCAGACGGCCAAGATGTGGATTTTGGCACTATTGCGATCAAGACATTTTATGCCGAGGGTCGCTCGGAATCGAAGCCCTTCAGCATCAACTTAAAAAACTGCGATATTTCGATCTCAAAAATCGTATTGGTCTCATTTACTGGCACAGAGGATGGCGAGCAAACAGGCTATCTCTCCTTGCAAAGCGCGAAGGTAAAAGGCTTGGCTGTGGGACTTGAGTCTGTGTCTGGCGATGTGCAGAGCCCAACATCGTTCATTCCGCTCAACAACGGCTCGGCTAAATACAACCTCAATCAAGGGGCTAACTCCCTTAAGTTCTCTGCATTTATTAAAGCGTCATCAAAAAGTATCGCAGACCACAGTATCACCGAGGGGGATTTTAGTACTACGGCGGAATTCCATCTTGAATACCCGTAGTTGATGTTTCCTGTTGATGTTAGGTCATGCGTTTTAAGAGCAAATTATGCAAGCGATAAACCGAACGGCAATTTTCATTATTTTGCTAATTTATTTGGCGATAGGTATGCACATATTTATTCCTGGCATGGGGGGGAGTGGATTGCGGATGCCCGGAAATATTGTCGCTTGGGTCTTTATCGCGCTGTCTGTATTGGCCTACTGGCTGCTGAATTCGCATCGGAACATCACTATTACTACAACGTTTAAACTGATCTTCGCAGGCGTTGTCTTTTTGTTGATTCCTTTATTGTATACGCCTGAGAAATGGCTGCGTGATGCGCTATTTCAGATGGCTGGCGTTATGGCTGGATTGGCCTTTTATTTCACGCTGTTGCAGTGTCGTTTTAGCGAGTGTTGGCGGGTAAGGATCATTAACCTGTTGCTGTTTGCGGTTTTGATACAGGGTGGGATCGGGTTTATCCAACTTTCTCTATTACCACCAGACTCAGGATTAATGGCGCTGAGTGCTGAAGGGGCAAGGCCGACCGGCGTCTTCCGTCAGGTGAATGTCATGGCCTCTTTTATGGCTACCGGCATCGCCTGTGCACTCTATCTGCTCTATTTGCCACAATCATCTGATGCCACTCAACAAAGTGCGCCTTTGGCTCGGCGTTTACTGCGGTTGCAGCAGTTGGCTGCCCTGGTTTTGCTACCCGCTATGTTGGTCTTACTTCAGTCGCGCGCTGGCTATATAGGCGCTGTGATCGTCGTCGTTGCAAACTTTGCCCTGCGATGGCGTGAGTTCCCTCGTCAAACCATTGTATTGGCTGGCCTGATTATTCTTGGCCTTCTGACTGGCTATTCGCTGATGATGGCGGCGGATCTCGTGACGCCAGTCTCCCACGAGGGATCAAATCTTGAACGTTGGAAAATCCTACAGATCACGTTAGCCATGATTGCCACACATCCGTTAAGTGGTTGGGGATATGGCAGTTTCGAATATAGCTTTGCACATTTTGCCTTGGGCATGACGCCGCCGATCGCTGGAATGGGAGTGATCACGCATCCGCATAATGAGTTGTTATTTGGCTGGGTAGAGGGGGGCGTTTCGGCACTGCTGGGCTATGTACTGATCGCCGTGGCTTTTATCCGTCTGATGTTTTTGGCGTGGAGACAGGTGAATAAACACTGTTTTGCGCTATGGCTGTTGATGATGCCAATAGCAATACATAGCCAGCTTGAATATCCGTTTTATATGTCTACCGCTCACTGGCTCATTTTTCTCTTGTTGCTGAGCCTGACCGATGTTGCGGTTTCCAATACCGTTGCTGTGTCTAAGCCAAAAATGAACGGTGTGATTCGAATGGCCATGTGTTTATCGGCGTTTGCAGGACTGACACTGATGCTGCCCACGCTGCAAACTCAAATTCTGCTGACTAAGGCTGAACAGCTACAGATGAAGCAGGCAAGAATTCACTTTCCCCTGCTGGAACAGCAACTTTGGCAACCCTGGCTGCTGCGAGAACGCGTTGATTATGATCGTCAGGTTAGCCAACTGCTGCAATACAACCAGAGCCGTGCTCCTCAGATTTTACAACATTATTTAGATTGGTCGCAGGTATACCTTTCTCGCCATGTGGACGCGAATGTGTATGCATCCCGAATTGCCATTCTGCGCTTCAACAGAGATGCGAATGAGGCTGAAAAATTGCGCCAGGAAGCCAGCCAAATTTTTAATCGGGATATTCGTTTCCAATTACCGGCTGTGGTTGCCGCACAGGAGTCAAAATGATGTTTGCTCATTATCCATCTCCGGTCGGAATAAAACTCCAGCCCATTGTTGAATTGAAAACGGGCTTGGTCATTGGTTACGAAGTGCTCAGCCATTTTTCTGATGCCGTTGATTCTGAGAGTTACTTTCGGCAAGTGCCTTCAAATGTTGTATTTTCCATGTTTAACCATCAGGTTGAGCGGGTAACAAATTCTTCATCTGACGTGCACTATTTTATCAATTTGCCCGTTCGGGATTTATCACGCTCAGATTTGGGCGAGTTGATTCAGATATCACCAGATAAAAGAGTCGTGGTTGAACTGCAAGATCCAGAAAATTTAGTTGGGTTAACGTGTGACGAGCAGCAAACGCTGGTCAAAAATCTGAATGCATTGCATGAACAGAATATCGCCGTTTGGCTTGATGATATCGAGGGTTCAATGTTGTCTGTGGTGCGTGAGCTCAATTTTCGTTTCGATGGAATAAAAATCGATAAGCATGAATTTTGGCGCTCTCAGTCAATGCCAAGCGTATTGAATCAACTGGTTAAAAACTGCTATCAAATTTCACCCAATGTATTAATTGAAGGCATTGAAACTTTACAGCATAGGGAGATTGCTGCTTGCTCTGGCGCTAGCCATTTACAGGGCTATCTGTGGCCAGAAACGATTATTTAATAATAATATTCCGAGTAATGATATGACGAGAGTTTTGATTGATGATGAAAATGCATTCTATCGTGATGGGCTTTGGCATTTTATTAAGCAACATTTTGCTTTAAATGCTTTAGGTCCCGTTGAATTGCTAGAAAGTAGTGAAGATAACCTAAATTCTTCCGATATTATTGTGAAGGTATTTCAAAGTGGTGCTGCCTCCGTATGCCATTACGAGTTATTACATCGTAAGGGCAATTCCTTACTGATTGGTGTTTGTACTGGGGAGTGGAAGACATCGTTAGCTAGATTGCCTGATTGCTTAAAAGGTGTGCTGTTCATTAAACGCAACGAATCTTTGAAATCGCTAAGTAAAAAAATCATACTCGCTTGGAAAAACTCGTTCGCCGGAAATGAAAAAGTACGACATTGTCATGAATGTCAAGCGCTCTATTTCTCGCCTCAAGAGGAAAAGGTTGTTCGCTATATATGTTCGGGGTTTAGCGTTGCCCGCATTGCGTGGATACTCTCTTTAAATATTAAAACTATTAGTAGCCATAAGCGTTCTGTTATGCACAAATTTAATTTAAATAGCGACGCAGAACTTTTAGCTTTGATGAAAAGCTATGAAGATAGATTGACTTATTCTTCTGGCCGTAAAAGGTTTTCCTATGTGAATTCATCCGCACGAGAATTAAATGTTCGGCATCGTATAGTGGAAAGATTAATACACACCGTAGCTATTTAATTATTAAATTTGGACGCTCATCTCCGATGAGAGAAGTATCTGCTATGGATAGTAGAATTGCCGCAGATGCGGTAGCAACAACAAAGACACATAACGTTCAATGATAACGAGTCAATGGAGTTGGAAATGGATAAATTAACGAAGAAAGAAAGAATTTACATGAATCTGGGAAAGATATGTTCAACTAGGATGGGGGAAACTCGGAGTACAGATCCCTATCTACCAGAATCATGTTGGCCAAAAACGAGAGAAGTTGCAGAAGAGTGTGGTGAAAGTATTTACGTGACTCGCCACTGGCTGTTGCAACTTGTCGGTGAAGGAAAAGTAAATTGCTATCAAGGAGGAGCTGGTCGTAGTAATTCTCTACGTTGGTGTATTCCAAATCGCTAATTTTTAGCAAAATAATTCATTATTGATTTTTAGTTTTATCAGGCATGTCCCTCAGGGATAGGCTGTTGCGTCGCCAATTTCTCCGAGCATATTTATGTACGGAGCGATTTTCGTGACATTTTGCAATGGAATAATCCTAATTATCAATTATTGACTTTATTTCTACTATTAGTAATAGCGCAGATGGGGGAAACCTCATCTGCGTTTCTGTACACGTTTCTATTATTAATTTCATTGCTAATTTCATCGATAGGATGATTCTCAATCAGTTAATAATAATTCACTTTAACAATGGTGGTTGCAACAAATGGACCGGCCTTGATGGTTTGACCCGGTATCATTGAGATGTTTGCTGTATAATTTTTACTGATCTCGGTAATACCTTTCATGCTGCCAAAGTTAGTATATTTATTAAACTCTACGGCTTTATTATCTTGATCAAGGAAACCAAGCTTTACACCGTTGTTTAAGTTTATATTCGTACTATCTAATAACGTTTCAGTTGTGGCAAATTGGGATGTTAAAGAGAAGTCCTCTAGACACCCTCCTTCTTTTACGGCCTTCACGGTGAAGCTTTTTGATAATACATTCCCGCTGCTTAGTTCTGTTCGATCGATATCACCAAAGTCCAGATTTTGATTCTCTGGATAAAGCTTGATTTGAGCACCGCAGCTTAAAAAACGCGCACCGGTTAAGCCTGAAAGCGAGTATTTGAGGTTTTTTGCATCAGGTCGAAAGTTGATTCCGCTGGAGCCATCGAGCTGGAATACAACAAATTCGTCAGCACCTTGGTAATGTCCTGAAGCCGGCGGCTTTCCATCAGTACGAATATAGAGACGAAAAGTTACGGTTACCGTTTTGGATGTAGGCGTTCCTGAACCCTTTTTATACACAGGGCCACCGTTAGGCACTTGTAAAGCCTGACCGTCTTGCTCTAGATCTTTCCCTTCATAGGTGACCCCTAATTTTAGCCCCTGACCTAACGATTTTGATTTAGGGTTGAAATAGAAGGTCACATAGTCTTTAAAATTAGATTTGGTGTTGTTATCACAAAAGGCGGTAACGGTGATTGGGTTTGATTCCCAGACTTTAGTCTTATCCGGCACATTAGCGGGTATGGCGAGCTCACCGATATCAATAGGGGGTTTATCAACGACGTTAGTTCCGCTTTCGACGCAGTCAAATGCGGATGCATGAAAAGATGCCAACAATAATCCAGCTAAAGGTAGCAGGCGTTTTCCATGAAGTTTTGAAGGTAATGCGTATTTCATTAAGCACCTGTCATAGATAGCGTGTAATCAGCGTGGATGTTGCACTGAAAGTGCCTTCGTTCAGTTCCACCGCATCAGAAATTTTTGTTGGTACTGCGCGTAATTGGATAGTTTGCGTTTTCTGTATGGTGAAGAATTTATTAAGCTCAATATTATTGCCCGTGCTGTCGTCTGAAAGTGCCAGCGCTAAATTGTCTAAGCTGGTCGTCAGGTAATGGCTCTTCCCGGAAGAGGTTCCGGTGAATTCTAATTGAACCGTTGCTCCGGTCGTGATGCTGCAAACAATATCTATAGGCGTGATGTTGGCATAAGCAATGCCATCAATTTTATTCAATGCGATGCGTTTGAAATCGATATCAAGGTTTTTATCGTTATTAATTTTGCAGGCTGCCGGCTCATAAATATTGCCGCGAATGTAAAGTGTGCTTTTTGATTCATCATCAGAGCGACCACCGCTAATCGGCGCTAGCGCGGCGAGTGCTGATCCAAAGATAGACGATGAAAATAAAAAAAATAACAACGTTATGTAGCGAAGGCGCATGTTCATCTTATTAACTCGTTACAACATTGACGGAATTTACCCACTCGTTTTTTCATTGTTCAAATGTCTTGGGGGTATATTGAGCGCAGTAAGGGTAACGTATTCATATGCTAGTAAAAACTAACTTCGTTACTGTAAATAAAATGCGAGTTAATTTGTCGTGTGAGGGCGAATGAGTTGCTCACACGACTAAAAATATTGTTATTTATCCAAGTAGTAAAATAATTATCTGTTAGATTTATCTTAGTGAGTGTTTCTATTTGTTTATTGTTTTTTCTTTTTAAAAACAAAAAGTTAATCTTTTGATGCAAAGAGTGTAGCCATGAGAATGGTCTTGTTGTTTATCTACACGTGTGGCCACGATTGGCTGAAGGTGAGCCAACTTTGCAGCGTAGGCGAAATGAATTTATTTTTGTGGTAGCACAACGTTAGCTTTCGCATAAAGCGTTGCTCTGTATGCAGCTGCACAAAGTGTCCTGCGTAAAAAGGCTGCTGCAATACGCGTTTGGAAATAAAAGTAATGCCAAGATTGTGTGCTACGCAGGAGAGAATAGCGTCAAAGGCATTTAGCGAGAGGGCAACCTGTGGATTATCAAGGTGCAGCGCAAGCTGATTGTCAAAGAAGGCGCGGCTGCTTGAGCCTTGTTCGCGCAGTAACCAACGTTCTTGGCTGAGCTTGGAATAGGGGACGATTTTTTCTTTCGCTAAGGCATGATCTCGCCCAGCAATCACCACCATTTCATCGTTAAGCCAAGGTTCGCTAATAAGGTTAGGTTCGGTGGCGGGTCCTTCTAACAGCGCCACATCAATTTCAAAGTGATCCACCATCTTGCTGATTTCTTGGGTGTTAGCGATGACTGATTGCGGCATCCAACCATTGCCTTTAGCAAAACTTTTCAACATATCAGGCAGTAAGTAGCTACCAATTGTTTTCGTGCAGCCTAATCGCAGGTGAGTATCCTGGGTATTTTCCCCAAAGAGTGTTTCCACCCCTTGCATCCGTGCGAGCAGTTCATCTGCGACGGGCAATAACTTCCTTCCTTCGTGATTAATGAATAGACGAGCATGCTGCCTATCAAATAAGCGCACGCCAAGCTGATTCTCTAGCTCGGCCAACGTTTGCGATATGGCTCCCTTGGTCATAAAAAGAGCTTCTGCGGCGAGTGTCATGCTGCCTTGATGGGCGATAGTGACAAATACGGATAGTTGCTTGAAGGTAATGTTCATCGTTTAGTTTCTCTAAACTCAGCGTCAAAAATAACTCGATTTTTTAAATAATACCCGATGGATATAGTTTGTGTCGCAGAAGAGATGAAGAAAAATCGAGGTGATAACGTGTTGAGACATTTACATCATAGAGTTCGAGGGTTACCTACGCCTGTTGCAGGTTTGGCATTGGGGATCGCAAGCTTGGGGTGGTGTTTAGAGAATGCCTTACCGCTGCACGGCGTGGGGCAAAACGCGGGGGCTTTGATTGCAGCAGTGTTGCTATGTGCGATGGCTGCGCGCTTTGTCCTTCATCCCGATACGTTAACGCAAGATCTCAAACATCCGGTTGTGGGAAGTATCGTTCCAACCTTTGCGATGGCTGCGATGGTTGTGTCTAAAGCGTTAGGTCATTTTCTGCCGCTAGCGGGTCAGGTGCTTTGGCTGGGGGCTGTCGTTGTACACCTGATCGCGCTGGCATTTTTTATCTATCATCGTGCACAAGAGCCAAATCTGCATCATATGGTACCGAGTTGGTTCGTACCGCCGGTGGGAATTATCGTTGCAGACGTTACCTGTCCAAGTGATGCCTACACCGAGTTTGCTTTGATTCTGCTGGCGATTGGTATGGTGAGCTATCTGATCATGCTGCCGATGATGATTTACCGTTTCATGTTCCGTAATGAAGTACCGGATGCAGCAAAACCGACGATTGCGATATTAGCAGCACCGGCAAGCTTGTCACTAGCGGGGTATCTGACCGTGGTTAAAGAGCCGTCGATGCTGATTTGTGCTGTGTTGCTTGGTATCGCCTTACTGATGACCCTCGTGATTTATTGTGCCTTTTTCCGGTTGATGAGACTGCCGTTTAGTCCGGGCTATGCAGCATTTACTTTCCCGATGGCGATTGGTGCAACGGCACTTTATAAAATGGCAAATTTGGTGAGTAGTTATCCACATGCCGCCGAGTATGCTCGTCAGTTGCATATGATGGCGACCGCAGAAGCAGCGATTGCGACGTTGGTGATTGGCTATGTGTCAGTACGCTTTATCCATAACTATCTGCTCCCTAACCGGCTGCATATCCATCAAGGTGCGGTGAAATAGTGGGATATAGGAGCTCGACAACAATGAAAGAGTCAGATCAGGCTTCACTCATTCCCGCTACAGCATTGGTTTTGTTTTTAGGCTGTTTTGTGTGGGCGCTGTTTTTATAGTTTGGTGTAGATGGTTTCTGCTGAAGGCTCGTCAAATGACGGGCCTTCGTCGTATTAATCAGTGGGTCTTTCTCGCTTGCATTTCATTTGGCTTTATTTTAGATTTATCTAAATTTAGTAAATTCTAAAATAAGGCGTCAATATGGATTCTCCCTTCAATCTTGCTGAGTTACAGCAACGCGCGAGCCAAGCTAGCTCCCTATTGAAATCAATGAGTAATGAAAGTCGCTTACTGATTTTATGCATTTTGCTCGGAGCAGAGCGTACCGGTGCGGGGGAACTAGCGGCGGCGGTAGGGCTGAGTCCTTCAGCAACGTCCCAACATTTGGCTCGAATGCGTGAAGAGGGATTGGTTGATTCCGAACGGGTGGGCACTAGCGTGCTGTATTCCATAAAAAACCCCGCTGTTGAGCGCGTTATTGGCGTTCTCAAAGACATCTACTGTTCTTAAGGAGTCATTATGTCATCTGCTATTACTATTTCTCCGCAAATGGCCAGTCAAATGCTCGGTGAAGGCGCACTTTTGGTGGATATTCGCGATCCTCAAGAGTATGCCCGAGAGCATATCTCTCAGGCTCAGCTCTATCCTCTGGGCGAATTAGAGAAAGGTATGAAAATCTCCGGGGTAACACCTACAAGCAACGTGATTTTTCACTGTTTATCAGGCATGCGCTCCTCTAAAAACGCCGAGCGTTTAGTTCAGGCGGCGGCTCCTGCTCAGGTTTATCTGATGGACGGTGGAATTAACGCGTGGAAAACAGCGGGATTGGGCGTTGAGGTAGATAAGCGCCAGCCGTTACCTTTAATGCGTCAGGTTCAGATTGCCGCGGGGACATTGGTTCTGTTGGGGGTTATTTTAGGCTATCTAGTGAACTCTGGATTCTTCTTGTTATCAGGTTTTGTCGGTGCTGGGCTGCTGTTTGCAGGTATCACTGGCTACTGTGGTATGGCTCGCTTGCTGATGAAAATGCCGTGGAATAAAAACCTAAAATAAGTGTTTTCAGGTAGAGGGGCATGGTGCAAACACTGGCTAGCTGACTCCGAGCGGATTCTTTTTTTAACACGACAGTGATTTAGCCAGATAGTGAGTGTGAAGATAAATCTCCGCCAGTTCATCCACGCTTGACTGTTCCATCTGGGTACTCGCATATTCCAGCACGATCCACAGTAAGGCGCTACATTGCTGAATAACTAAGCTAACCGAATTATACGATAGCGTTTGTCGTGTTTGCTGCTGCTGGATTAACTCGTTGTTGCTCATGTTCAGTAGATTAAAACCCAACGCCAGCACATCTAATAGGTTATCAGGTAAACCATTTTCCGTGCTGGTATTAATCACTTGATGCAGGCGCGACATGTTGCTGTGCAAAATCGTTAACGTTTTATCACTCATGTAAATCTCCAGTGCTGAAAATTCATAATCTCAAACAGCGGACTTCTAGCGATAGTGGCTTCTAGCAATAGTGAATATGCAGCTACCCAATTTGAATCCCTTGCCGAGGAGTCGAAATCGTATTCCTTTAAAAAGTGGCGACAAATTGAAATAGTAAGAAATGAGATGAGTATTCCAAACAGAATGCGGCAGGAATGTCGTACGACCAATAGACTGGAATCAAGGTAGCCCCACGAACAATAGCGGGGCTCCTCGTTTGACTATGCGTTAGATTTTGGCGGTTCCCCTACGGCAGGCGCTAACCAAATGGCAAAGGTGACTAGCGCCAAGACGACGATCATTGCTGAACGCAGTCCTAAATGCTCACCCAAGAAGCCAAGCATTGGCGGCCCCACTAAAAAGGCGATATAGCCAGTAGTCGCTACGGCGCTCACGCGCGCCGCTGGATTGGGGCCAGTGTCACTTGCGGCTGAAAGCGTGAGTGGGAAACCAAGCGATGCACCTATGCCCCAAAATAGAACCGATGCGCTCACCAAAAATGTGTTTTCAGCAAAGATAATCAGCCCTAGACCGATAACGCCAAATATGGCGCTTCCACGTACGACGTTAACTCGACCAAATCTGCGTAAAAAATATCCGCCGCAGAATCGCCCAGCAGTCATGCCCAATGCAAATCCTGTATATATCAGCGAGCCTGACGTTGGACTAAAACCATGTCCATCGACCATTAGTAGCGGTAACCAGTCATTTGCTGATCCTTCTGCAAGCGCCATCGCTAATACAATAAGGCCAATGAGGATGAGGCGGCGATCTTTCCAGACGTTGGTTGTTGTGACCGTTGTTGCATTTTTATCGGCAGTGTCTGTTGTTGAGGAACGTAGGCCATTACCTCGCGGTACGGATTTTAATGCCCAAAGTGTTGCAGGAATGCATATAACGCCAATCAAAAATAGATGCCACTGAATAGGAAAATTGACCGAGGTTAAACCGTTACCAATACCGGCTCCGACTAAGGTACCAAGGCTAAAGCAGCCATGCAGCATTGGCAGTAGAGGGCGATGAGAGAGGCGTTCCACATCTGCACCTTCAACATTAATGGCGATTTCCGCGGAGCCCATCCCTGCGCCAAATAGACATAGCCCTGCAGAAACCGTGAGCGCCGAAGAAAAAAAAGCACCGAGTGCAACAAGTAATATTCCTGCGATAACCAAACTGGTGCCGGCGGCAATGACGGGCTTAGTACTAAATCGTTGTACGAGATACCCTGAGCTGAGAATGCCAGCCATTGAACCAATGGAGAGACCAAATAGCACTAACCCCATTTCTGCCGTGGATGCGCCAAGCTTGTCGCGAATTGCTGGCGTTCGAGTGACCCAAGATGCCATCGAGACGCCAGGTAAGAAAAAGAAGACGAATAGGGCGAGGCTGCGGTGTTTTAGTGAAAGACTGGGCAAAGGAACCGTCCTAAAGGCGTAAAGACTGAAAAACTCAATGAAGGAGAAAGTGAATGTGTCTGATTACACTAAACTGTTTAGCGGGTATTTCAAGGGCGCGATGGTGTGTTGTTAGCCTCAAACGCCTAACGCCATAGATAAAATCAATGGCGTTTGTTTGATCCTTTTCTATCGTAGAGGGATGGTTTGTCGTCGTGTTATAGCAAGATAGCTATAAACGTTGTCCTAATGAGTTAGTTTGGTTTTACCACGCAGATTGTCATGGGGGAGAATGAACCACCTAATAGGTAGGTATTATTGTTTACTTTTTTGATCGTCAGTGCGTACTCATAGGCTTGTTTGATCATGAAACTATTCTCTATGAAATGATCTGGCGCATTATCGGCTAGCGATCTAAGCACTTTTGTCGGTGTTACTTTGTAATAGTCAGCCCCTTCCCTCTCGTAAGTGATGCTGATATCACGATTTAAAAAGTAGGATTTATCACCAATGTCAATCTTAGTTTTGATGCTGATACGCCCCGTGTAATCCGTATTGAAGCGATAGGTGGTTGAACCATCAGCGCGTATTTTCACTTTTTCATTAGCGATTTCACTCATGCCTGAGCTTTCACAATTGATGTTGAGGCGGGTTTTATAAGAGTAAAAAAAGTAAGCTATGTTAATAAGAGAGATGAACGCAATAAAAAGAAGGATATGATTTATTTTCACTTTTATTATCAGACTCATTTTGTATCCCAAGGTGAATAGTAAGAGCTATCGCATGCAATGAACTGGTTTGTACTCGCGTCTCGCAAGGTACATCTGGCGATGAAAATATCGCCAATTCGCCCAAAGACTAAACTGTCATCAATGTAGGTATAAAATTCAGTTCCAGTGATGCATCTGAGCTTGCTCTTAGTTATTGCCGTTTCAAATATTTTCTTTTTTATTGGTATTGCTTGTTCCGAGTTGGGGTGCAATGTGTAAACTCGACAGCTATCAATAGTGGTCAATAAATAACTATGTACGGTTTCGCTTTTGATCTGATTACTAAAGCTAAACGCAAATAGTAAAATATTGCCAATAAATAAGATTAGCAGTGAATAAAAAACATACCGTTTTTTTGCATCATGACTGTTTTTGTCGATCGGCGTTGCTTGAACATTTTTCGTTTCATGTTTTTCCTCATGATGAGTTTGGTGTTTTTTTATGGGTACAGAGTCTGATTTTTCAGACTGCCTCTCTTTTTCATCTTTTTTTGGGTAGGGTTCATCCGTACCTTCTATACGTTGAATTATGCTGGGATTAAGTTTGAATCCAACTTTAGGTATTGTGATTATTGAATTCTCAGCAACCCCAAATTCATAAAGGCATTTTCTTAGCGTGCGTATATATTGATTTAATCCTGCATTAGATGAACGTTGCCCATGATTCTCCCATATTTTTTCAAATAACTCTTCTCGACTCACTACGCAGCCATAATTTTCTAGCAGTAAATTAAATAACCTTGCCGTTGTTGTGGTTAGTGCTAACTGGTTTTCATCATTTTGAAGTGACCTTAGAATGCCATCCTCAGAGTTATAAGTAACAAGATCATCGACGATATAAATACTCATTATTAAGTACCATAAATATCAAGGGGGTTTTTATGATGCATATAATATATTTTTTGGTCAAATCATGAGATTTTTCTAACGACAGCGCTGAGTGAAAATATAATTTTATTTAACAGGTGTGTATCTTGGCGTTATAAAAATTAACTCTAATTATGAATAAATGAATATATATATTTTTATGTAATTATCTTGCTGGAAGTATAGCTGCAATATTTGCTTTTTTAATGGATTTTTAATGTGAAAAATAAATAATTTTCAGACAAAAATATCATTTTTTCGATGAATATAGGTTCATCTGTCTAGGTTGCGGGCGGGTGGTTATAATTACCACACAAAAGTAATTGAAAGCTGTTTTGTTGTAGGAATAATCTTAACTGATTTTGTGGTGCTTTTTCACTAATGTTGGGAATGTTTTTTATTACCAATAAGATTTAGCCTAAGCCCACAGTATCTGTGACTTCTGGTGGATGAAATGGTTAATGTCGTTACCCAAGGTTTAGATAACTATGCCAAGAAAGGCATTTATGCAGTTGTTGAGGGGATATATGGTGAGGACTCAATCAAAAGGAGTGAGATTGATGATTTAGACGATCCTTGCGAGGACGTCACATTATACTTTCGCACTAAACTTGAGGGGCTAAGTCATTGTACTTGCCATCTGACAAGCAATAATGTCGCAGTGGTCACGGTATTAAGTGATAAATCTGACGTGGGGCATTTGGGAAATGAGGCGACTTTTACTATCTCGGATAGTTTTACGGATATCGAGAATAAAATAAAAAAGGTAATGAATCTCCATAAGAAAGTCATGAATGAGGCAAGACCTTCTCAATGCCTGTATTGCAAGATGCTTAAGGTATTAACCCCAGAGGAAAAAAAGGTTGTTTTATTAATGAATAAAGGCCTTAGCTCAGTCATGATCGCTACATTGCTTAATAAGAATATTAAAACTGTGAGCAGTTATAAACGCAGTATCATGAGGAAAATTGGTGTTAGGAGCAATGTGCAACTGTATCGCTATCTTTCGACGATTTCGGTAGACCATTGATGTTTAAATTATAACTAATCCATTTCATGCTTAATACATGAGATGCGATATCTATTCAGCCATCAGGCTTTTTTCAGGATTTCTTTAGGACATTCATAGGTTTTTTACGTTTCAGCCGTAAAAAATTCCAATCCCAGGTTTGTCAATCAGCGAAACTCAGATGTGGAGTTAATTCCTTTCTAGCGATGCTGATATTAACAAAGGCATATTAAAGTGAATAAAATTTTTAAAGTTATTTGGAATCATAGCTTACAGTGCTTTGTCGTTGTATCGGAACTAGCACGCGGAAAACTTAAAACTGATTCTACAACAAAACTGAATGAGAATGCTCCTAAAAAGCAATTTAAAATTTCCATGCTATCAACCTCTATGCTGATGGCAATATCGGGCTATGCTCAGGCTGCGGATATTACTGTTCATGATTTTAAACCTACAGACCCCTTTGAAGAGGTTATTGTTGGCTCAAGTCATTTAACGGGGAGTTTTGCTGTTATCCAAAAGGGAGAAAGTGGATCCAAGTGGACTACATTGGGACAAGCTAAAGCTGATGGTCTGATCACCGGCGATAGTGCTCAATGGGTTGACCATGATATTTTTAGAATTGGTTCACAGACGAAGTCTATTAACTACATCGATCCTGTGACTGGCAACACGGTGACGATGAAAGTCTATGATAATAACGATATTCAAACAGAGCCTGCTGCAGATTTTCGCATAACAATCTCAACGCCAGTGGGAAAAGATGGTCAATATGTCGATAGAAACTTTTACCAGATTGGTTCTGGTTCGTCTCTAGACGTCAATGTTGGCAAAACCACAGGAAACTGGGTCGGAGCTGCGGAAAACCAATTCAACGTTATTTTGAAAAGTTCTTCTAAGACTAAGAATAATTCTTCAGCATTTCATGTGACAGATGGGGGACAACTTAACTATTTGTCGAAGACCGTTGTTCAGCTCGGTAATAATGATAATAACATCCGAGATTCCAGTAACCCTGTTGCTTGGATGACGACAGCAGACTTTGTTGGCTCTTTTGATAGCGTGATTGGCCCACAAAATATTACTAACATTGATGAGTTTAAAGCCTATAACGATGCTTTAATTAAAGCCCTACAAGACGGGAAAATTCAGTTAACGGAGGCTGAATATTCTGCTGAATTGAACAAGGCCAGAGATCAAACATTACATGGGATTGTCGTTAATACCGATAATATTGCTTCTGACGATGCAGTAAGAGCGACTGTCAATCGAGACGTCGTGTCTTATCTTCATGCTGAAGGTGCAGGCTCTAATATTAACATTGGCGCTGACGCTAACATCCAGCTAGTCGGCTCTGATGCCACCGTTGTTAACCTCGAGAATGGGGCGACATTAACCAACAATGGCACCTTGGGGACGGCGGGAAATACTTTCCGTGGTGCTTATGTTGTAGCAGCCCGCAGTACATCCTTTGTTGAAAACAATGGCGTGATCGATGCAGGTACAAACCCTGAAATGGCAGACTTCTTTCAGGGCGGAGCTGCAGGAGTGGCGAATGGCACCCATACCGCAATCTTAGCGAACGGCGCATCGGTAGTTAACAACAATAACACTGGCGTGATTAATGTTGCCGCAAGAGGTAACTACTATGGAAATACCGGAGTATTGCTCGGCTCCTCTGCTACGTTAAATAACTATGGCGCGATTAATATTGCGGCTAGCAATGAAGCAAGCAGCATTTTGGGTGACGGTTCTAATATTGGTGTGGTCACTCAGCAAAACACCACATTTAATAATGAAGGTACGTTATACATTGGCCGTATGGCGCAACGGACGCCATCTGATAGCACTGATGATTTGGCCATAAAACAATCATCAATAGGCGTGCATCTCTATGGTAATGGTACTTATAACGGAAAAACTAATTCAGAAATTATCATTGGTTCTAAGGTTCAGAATGCGACTGCTATTGATGTTGGTGGTCTCGCAACATTAAATCAGCAGGGTACTATCCAACTTAATGGCGCGGTATCTGGAGAGTCTGTCTCTAGTAATACTGGGATTCTCGTTCGCGAAGGCACCAATGCCAACAAAGTGATCAATAGTGGCACTATTGATATGAATGGGTTGAATAGTACTGGGATTAAGGTGTTAGCGAATGGGCAAATTACAAATTCAGGGACGATCAACGTTAATGGTGGCCTCGACCCAGTAACACATTACGCCAACTATGGTATTTACGCTCAGGGCGAAAAAGCATTGGCGATCTTATCCGGTAAAGTGAATCTTACCGGTGATGGTGCCATCGGCGTTCATGCTAGAGATAAAGGTGAGATTGATGTTACCCAAAATGGAGCCGTGACGTTCAACGGCGGTACTAACCAAACGGGTTACTATGTTTTCGGTGCTGGCTCAAAAATAAAAAACGATGCTAGCAGTGTGCAAGATGTGTCAACGCAAGACTCAACACTCTACCGAGTTGACGGAGGCGCCTCCTTTGACGGCTCTGGCAATAGTGCTGCGCAACTTAATGCCTCTGGCGATAATGCAACCATCATTCGCACTACTGGTGCGGGGAGTCAATTCAGCTCAGGCAAATTAGCACTTAGCGTTACCGGAGAGGGGGCGACAGGGATCCGAATTGAAGGTGGTGCCACGGGAGAAATTACGGCAGACGCCGTGATCGTAAAAGTGGCTGGCAAAGATACCACTGCGGGCATTGTAGACGGTAATTACTATGAGTTGGATGGTTCTGAGAACGCCGCTAAAAAAGGTAATTCCGTTCTGACCAGCTATGCCAATTTGGAAACAGCGAATACTGCTGATGGTGCATTTGGCTATATTGCGCGTAACGGCGGTAAGTTGATCCATGAGGGAAGCATCGACTTCACCGAGGCGAATAGCACGGGAGTATTGGTGGACGGCGGTATTTTGGACAACCGTTCTACCATCACGGTAAATGGTATCGCGGTGAATATTCAGGGCGCCAGTTCTGAAGTCACCAATACTGGAACGGTCACCGCAACGGATGGTACTGCCGCCTATTTAGTCGGGAAAGATGCCACATTGGCGCTAAACGGTAATGGTATTACGCAGGCTGCGGGTTCGGCTCACGGTATTTTATTAGATACCGGTGCGAAAGGCTTAACGGTAGACGGTGCCACCATAACCATGAGCGATACCGGCAGTGGTAGTGCTATTGAAAACAAAGCCGATATCGTCGGTATTCAACTGAAAGATACGACGATCAACGTCGGTAGTGGTATTGGTGTTCACACTGGCGCCTCTATGGCTCAAACCAACTCCGGTACGATTAATGTCACCGGCAGTGGTACCGGTATCCTGTTTGAAAACATTGATGGCTCGCAGACCGATCAAACACTGGATATGTCCGACTCAAAAGATTTGGTGATTAATGTTCAGCAGGCCGGAGGAAAGGGGATTGTGACCAATGCTTCTTCTGATCTGAAAACCGGCGTGAGCGTTAATGTACTAGATGCTGCGGGAGGCGCAGCGCTAATAGTCAAAGGTTCAACTCAAAAAGTTGAACAGTCAGGAAAACTCACCTCTAAGTCGACGACGGATGCGGTGGTTGATATTAACAACGGTAGCGTAAGCGAATTCGTGAACCGTGGTGATATTTTGGCTCTCAATGCCTCACAGAAAGCGGTCGAAACGACCAGCGGCTCAGGCGTGCAGTTCACCAATGCTAATGGTGGGAACATCATTGGGCAGGTCAATCTTCTTACTGGTAATAACGTCGTGACGTTGGAGTCAGGCAGTACGGGAACTGATTTCACCACGGGGAGTGGTAGCGATCTGTTCTTACTTAAAGATGTTCAAGAGAGTGAAACCAACCTGTTTACCTCTCTTAATGGTGGGCAAGGCGAGGATGTCCTGAAACTGGATAATTCCAGCTATGTGTTAAATCGCGTCGATGCCATTACCGGAATGGAGCATATCGACCTCACTAACGGTTCGACCTTCACCTTAGATAACGTGCTGCTTGCGCTAGGCGATAGCCGTGATGATAGTGCTTCAACGGGCTATTCCATTGATTCTACGAGTACTTTAGCCGTTAAAAATAACGCTAGCGTTGCTTTTAATAGCCATTTATCTGGCAATGGATTGATGACGGTTGATACCGCAGGTAACCAGTTTGAGTTCACGTCCAACAACGCTGCCGATGGCTTTGCCGGAACGGTTGCCATGGGGAATACTCGTTTTGAGCTGGATGGGCTTAATACTCAGGCTTTAACCCATGCCACGCTGCGTGCGGACAACGGTAGCATTACCCATGTTGGCGCTGGGCAGCAAACTATCGGTGGGCTGGCATTTAACGGCGGTACAGTGAAGTTTGATGGTGTGACACCTGGCGTGACAGAGGCCGCAGGGACTATTCATACCACCGATAACATGGATCTGTTGGGCAAAGGTGTTGTTCAAGTCGATGCAGGCAGCGTGAGCAACGATCGTCCTTTACCAAATACACATGTTTCCCTTCTCGAACAAGATGATACTGGAAGCCTGATTAAGCTGGCTGATTCTGATGCGGCGGTTCAAGGCAGTGGCGGTAATTTAGAGCTGCATGACGCCAGCGGTAACGTCATTTCAGATGGTGTGACGTTAGATATTGTTCAGGATGGAACCACGGTCGCCAAAGGCACTTATGACTATCGCCTGACCAGCGGTGAAAATAACGATGGCCTTTATGTGAACTACGGTCTCACTCAGGTTGAACTGTTAGGAAGTGGTAATGATGCATTAGTGCTTGATGCAAATGGCAAAACGGGCAATGCTGCAGATTTGAGTGCCAAAGTGACAGGCAGCGGCGATTTGGCATTAGATAGTCAAAAAGGTGAGACGGTCTCTTTATCTAACATGGATAACGACTATACCGGCGTCACCGATGTTCGCAGCGGTAATCTCTTGATGCTGAACGATAACGTTCTGGGACTGACCAGCGAACTTAAGTTAGCGTTGGATACCGTGCTAGATATGAATGGTCATAGCCAGACGGTGGGCAAACTGGCTACGGATGCGGGCTCTTTGCTGAACATCAACGGCGGTAAATTAACGTTAAGCCACGGTGGTGTTTCTTCGGGTGAGCTAGCTGGCAGCGGAGAATTGGTTGTTGCCGCTGACACGTTAACGGTGAATGGCGCCAATGCGAATCTCTCTGCGACAACCACGATTGAGCAGGGGGCTTTAGCTGAGCTGAATAACACTCTGGGTCTGGGAATCGGCGATATTGTAGATAAAGGTGAACTGTTGCTGAATAAGGCGGATGGCGTTCTCTATAACAATATCAGCGATAACGGCGCTGTAGCTTTGAAAGATAGCCACGTGGTTCTTGCTGGTGACAACAGTAAATTCGCGGGCACATTCACTATTGATTCCACGTCTCAATTGACTGCGGGTTCTGCACAGCATTTGGGGACGGCCGATATCAAAGATGAAGGCGAATTGGTACTGAATACTCAGTCCGATTGGGCATTGGCTAACAACGTTACCGGCAGTGGTTCGCTTATCAAACAGGGTAGTGGCAGCGTGACCCTTAATGAAAACGTAGCCTATACCGGAAAAACTGACATCCAGCAGGGCGGTCTGATTCTGGGTAATGAGAATGCACCAATGACGCTTGCTAGCCAGCAGGTCAATATTCACGAGGGAGCGAAGCTCTCTGGATTTGGTGGTGTCGCTGGCAATATAGATAACCAAGGCTTGCTACAGATTGGCTCAGATGCCCAAACTGATGGTAAGACCCAAACTTTCACCATTGGCAAAGATCTGGTAAACAGCGGAACCGTCATGGTCGGTAATAATACCGGACATGCAACCGCGGGTAATCAGCTGTTGGTGAAAGGTGACTACACCGGTAATGATGGGCACATTCACTTTAATACCGCACTTGGCGACGACAATTCGGTTACGGATAAGATGGTCGTTACTGGAGATACCTCTGGGAAAACCGGAGTCAGCGTCAGCAATGCCGGAGGCACAGGGGCTCAGACGCTAAACGGCATCGAACTTATCCATGTGGATGGTGCATCTAATGGTGAGTTCAATCAGGAGGGACGCATCGTAGCGGGCGCTTATGACTACACGTTGGCGCGTGGTAAAGGGGATAGCAGTGGAAATTGGTATTTAACCAGTAAGCAAAATGGTGAAAATCCTGATCCAGACCCAAATCCAGAGCCGGGTGAAAATACCGAGCGTCCTGAAGGGGGAAGCTATATTGCTAACCTTGCCGCGGCGAATAATCTGTTTGTGACACGTTTACATGATCGTTTAGGTGAAACTCAGTATATCGATGCGCTAACCGGAGAGCAGAAAGTAACCAGTATGTGGATGCGTCAGGTCGGTGGACACAATAACTTCCGTGACGCTGCTGGCCAGTTAAAAACTCAAAGCAACCGTTATGTGATGCAGATGGGGGGCGATATTGCACAGTGGAGTACCGATGGGCTGGATCGCTGGCACTTAGGTGTGATGGCTGGCTACGGTAATAACCACAGCAGCACGCACTCCAACATCAGTGGTTATGGTTCGAAAGGTTCCGTTGATGGCTACAGTACCGGTATCTACGGTACGTGGTATGCCAATGACGCCGAGAAAACAGGTACCTACGTTGATAGCTGGTTGCAATATAGCTGGTTTAACAACCATGTTAACGGTGAACAAATTGCCTCTGAATCGTATAAGTCACGCGGAATCACTGCATCGGTAGAAGTGGGGCAGACCATTAAGCTTAATGAGTTCAAAGGCAGCCTTGGTAGCACGAATACTTGGTACGTTCAGCCGCAGGCACAGGCCGTTTGGATGGGTGTCAAAGCGAAAAACCATACCGAATCCAATGGTACTCGCGTGAGTAGCGATGGCGACGGCAACCTGATGACTCGACTGGGCGTAAGAACGTATCTCAAAGGCCATCATGCAGTTGATGAGGGGAAAGGACGTGAATTCCAGCCATTTATTGAGGCTAACTGGATCCACAACACGAAAGATTTCACGGCTACGATGAATGGGGTTGCCGTTAAACAAGATGGCGCACGTAATCTGGGCGAAGTTAAAGTTGGTGTTGAAGGGCAGCTAAATCCACGTCTTAACCTGTGGGGCAATATTGGCGTACAGGTGGGGGATAAAGGCTACAACGACAGTGCTGCAATGATTGGCGTAAAATATAATTTCTAATCGTATAGAAACTGAATAAGGGGCTTCGGCCCCTTTTTTCTTAATAAAAAACAATCTCTATTTTATGTAAGAGTCTAATACCTTCAGGACCACGCTCAGATCTTCTTCTCTTTTACTTTCTGCATCTTGGTGGACAATATGTTCAGTGAGATGACCTTTAATCACTTCTCGCATCAAGCCATTCACAGCGCCTCGAATTGCCGCAATTTGTTGTAAAACTGCGGAGCATTCATGAGGCTCATCAAGCATTTTATTCAGCGCTGCAATTTGCCCCTGAAGCTTGTTTGTTCGCGCTTTTAGTTTTTTCTTATCTCGAATGGTATGTGACATGTTAACACCTTTGTTACATCTTTATGGGCTAAATATAGCACCCACCAGATACTGGGGGGTAGTATTTTATACTGGGGGGGAGTAGAATTCCGGTTCTCTATCATATTAAGAATTATTCTCATGAACGAATTTACTACGCTATTTCAACAAGGGAATGCTTGGTTTTTTATACCGAGTGCCATCTTGCTTGGCGCTTTACATGGTTTGGAGCCAGGCCATTCAAAAACAATGATGGCAGCGTTTATCATCGCGATAAAAGGCACTGTTCGGCAGGCAGTCATGTTGGGATTGGCAGCCACGCTCTCCCATACGACTATTGTATGGCTCATTGCTTTTGGGGGAATGTATGTCAGCCAGAAGTTTACGGCACAAGCAGTTGAACCGTGGCTACAGTTACTGTCTGGCGCGATTATTTTAGGCACTGCATTTTGGATGTTTTGGCGGACATGGCGAGGAGAGCGAAATTGGCTTGAAAGGATGCATGCCGATGATAATCATACGCATAATGAAGCGCAGCAAATCAATACCAATAGCGGGAACGTAGAGCTGTCCATCCATGAAGAAAACCATGTTGCCCGTTTTAGGCTTAAGCAAATAACAGGACATGCTGACTTTGCCGAGAATATTTCAGCAATCGTTGATAGAGGAAATGGTGAGCAAGAAATATATCGATTTACTCATAAAAAAGGATGGGCTGAGTCAGAAAGTGAAATTCCAGAACCACATGAATTTTCAGTCATATTAAAGCTAGGCATTGCAGATGATATTAGAGAATATCAAACTTATTTCCATGACCATGACCATGACCATGACCATGACCATGACCATCAATTCAAAGGCTTAAATAAAGACTCTAGAGAGTATCAAGATGCCCATGCGCTGGCTCATGCAAACGATATTAAAAAACGCTTCACCAGCAATAAAGTAACTAACTGGCAAATTTTATTATTTGGCCTTACCGGTGGATTAATGCCTTGCCCTGCGGCAATTACTATTCTTCTTATCTGTATTCAATTAAAGGCATTAACTCTAGGCGCAACGCTGGTTGTTTGTTTTAGTGTTGGTTTGGCGCTGACGTTAGTGACTGTCGGCGTGGGGGCGGCCGTTGGCGTTAGAGAAGCGCAAAAACGATGGAGCGGGTTTAACCAATTAGCGCAAAAAGCGCCCTATTTTTCTAGTGCTCTAATTGCGGTCGTAGGTATATACATGGGAGTTCATGGCTATATAGGGCTTCTTGGATAGCCGAAAGTTAGATGATGCGTGATGCATTTACGCTAACTCATAAAAGGGTATATGATATGCATCATATAGATAGGTAGCCCTGCGTGCTTAAGGTGCAGAGGCGAAATTCATATGAGGTCGAAATATGCAGCGCATCATTATTCCTACAAACTATATCCATACCCGCACAACGCCATTGTGGACCAAGGAAACCGCTCCAGCATCTATCTGGAAGCGCCACCTAGACGCGGGCACACGGCAAGGCGTTTATCCACGTTTATGCGTGATGCAGGGAACCATTCGCTACTACGGCTATGCTGATGAAACCAGCCTTGAGCCTATTGAAACGCTGACGATTGAGGCGGGGCAATTTGGTGTATTTCCACCAGAGAAGTGGCACAGAATCGAAGCGTTGTCTGATGACACTGTTTTCAATGTAGATTTTTATGTAGATCCCAAGATTTTGTTAGAAGATTAAGGCTGGTAAATATGATGACGACTGAGAATCAAGGTTACGCACTTACGCTATCTAATTGTGCAAATCATCGGAGTGCAGAAAAAATATATCTGAAACCAATGGCATTATATATTCCGGACGTTGCGGCTAGCGTAGTTGCGGAGGTAATTAAGGGGTTAGGTGACAAAAACAGTGATGGTGAGGCCTTCTTACTGACGGTAACTAATAAAAATAACGGAGTGTCAGTAGATAAAGAATTTTCATCTTTAACCGAGTTAGAAAATCCTGCTAAGTCAGCGGATGCGGTTAAAGAACTGGTTAATATTGTCCGTGGGTATGAAACGGATGAAGATACCAATGTTTGCGGTTGGTAGAGGAAATAATAAATTCGAATGAGCTTGAATTTCTAGGTCAAAGGACCTGACCTACTTGACCTGCTATGGTTTTTCCCTGTCACCCAAGCGACGCTCATTACGTCCTTAAGAGAAAGCATCTAACCCTTTATGAGTAAAACTCTGATAATAAAACGTCATAGTTTGGCCGTGATATCGGTGTTGCAAGCACCTGGTTTTTTATGGTGAATACTTTCGGCTCTATTTTTTCTCTGTAATAGAGAGATAGGACATGGTTTTGTGCATAACCTAAGTGCTTTCTCTATAGTGTTATATTTTGTTTTTATCGAATGTAAAAAACAAATCCCCGATAGATCACCCCACTAATATAAAGTAACGTGTGTAAATCTATTTTTATGTTTATTAATTTTTTTATTAAAAATCATATGGATAATGTTTTTACGTGGGCTTTTTTATGTAACTTTTCGATTAATTTAATTTTTTTGATAGATTCTGGCAATCATGTGGCATATTTCATGCAAAATTGATTGTTAAAATACCCATTGATAGAATGTGTGAATACTTAAGTGTGCTATTGAACGTGAAGTGAAAACTTAGGATAAATCTTTATGGGAGAGGTCATGGATGGAATATCTTATTTTAGTGGTTTAGCTTTGTTAATTTAAATGTACAGATAAATAATACTTCTGTGCCGTGGGTTTTATAATAATCACCCCCGCGAAATTTTAATAATTAACAGGATTCATATCAGCGAAATAAAAATCGCGCTAGATATTTCAACGGCTATGCCGAATTTTTATTAACTGTACTCTCGACTCGTTAGGAGGTGGATGCATATTTTATAAATTAAACAAATGCACCTTATTAGAATTACGGTGAAACCTGTATTCAAGAAATAGGCGTGTTCGTTTTAGCTCATATCTATGTTTACCAAGGAGATTTGGAAAAATTCTCCTCTCTGCTTAAAAGCATTTCACTTTTGGGTAGTATAATAATTATATAAGGAAATCACATGAGACTTACAATCTCACATGCGCTGCTTCCAGTCATCTATCTGGTTGCATTACCGCTGAATGCTGCGGATTCAATACCAGAGTCTTTCCAACCTAAAAAAGAATCGACTGTTCCTACTGACTTGAAAACTAACCCTAGTTATCAGGACTCATGGGACTATACCCAAGAAAAGTGGGGGCAGAAATATCCAAATCTGCAAATCAAAGATAACAAATATCTGGCTGACCGTGACATTGTTTTACTCAATCCTGCGTTTAGCAAGCAAGTGGTAACGCTAATCAACCATTCGTATAGTGTTGGTAATACGCTGAACTCGGTGCAGCTCAATATTGGTGATGGAATCAATGAAGCGAATGGTTCCGAAGCGCTAAATACCCTCGTAAAAGGGGAGTATGTTAACAGCAGAGGCAATATTGAAACGGGTGTATTGTCTGTTAATAGCAATGGCAAAGCCTTTAATACCGTCGTTGACGCTTACGGATCGCTTTCAGTTTCTGGCGATGGCGAAGTTTATAATTCACTAATAAAAACTGGTGGGTTACAAGTTTTAGGCACCCGAGCCTACGCGCAGGCCAATATTATTGATGGCGGTGTTCAACAGCTTTCGGTCACGGGAAACGCCGTGGCTGAAGACAATATTGTCAAAAATGGTGGCCAACAGATTATTTATGCGGGTACCGCAAAGAACTCCCACATTGGTGACGGTAGCTACCAGTTAGCCAGTGGTTTAGCGCAAGACACCGTTCTTTATAGCGGTGCGTTCCAAGAGGTCTATTCAGGCAAAGGAGAGACGCACGTTGCCGATAGCAACACTCAAGTACTGGCAGGCGCTTTTCAGCAAATTACCTCCGGTATTTCAGAAAACGCTCAGGTATATGGCACTCAGACGGTCAGCGGCGTTGATGTGACTTGGAAGGATGGTACCTGGACATCAGATGAAGGTTCTAAAATCAGGATTAATGGCCAAACCGCCAAGAATTCAACTATCTATGCGGGCGGTAAACAGCGAATTCAGTCCGGCACTGCGGATGGCACTCAAGTTTATGGGGTGCAAACTATTAGTGGGCAAAAAGGCGGCTGGGTCGATGGTAAATGGGTCGATGCCGATGGCTATACAGGTGGCATCAGGGCTAATGCGACTAATACCACGGTATATGCAGGCGGTTTACAGCAAATAGCATGGTATGGTGAAGCCGATCAAAACATCATCGACGGTGGAACCCAGCAGGTTGATGAGCTTGGTCATATATCGAATACCACTATTCAGAACGGTGGGGCTAGCACCATTGCCTATGGCGCTTATTCAAGCGGAGATCTGATCGTTAAAGATGGTTCGCTGAGTATGCAAGCAGGAAGCGATCACGCATGGACTGACAATTTAGGTAAAGGTGCTTATGCAGCGAACGTGGATCTGCAAAGCGATAACGCTTATCTCTATATTCAGCACAACGATGCGACGCCAGAGTCTGTTGTAACGATCAAACAGCTAACTAATAATGGCGTGGTCAACTTTGGTGCGCAAAATGGCAGTGATAATGGACGTTTCAGCCGACTCGATTTAAACACGCTGAGCGGAAGCGGTACGTTCATCATGAATACTAATCTTGCTGGTGAAGAGGGGGATTTCCTCAATATCTCTGATTCGGTCAGCGGCAATTTTCATGTGCTCGTTCGTGACTCTGGCTATGAGCTGACCGGCAGTGGGGTCAATCCGTACCATCTGATATATGCTAACGGTAGTTCGGCAGATACTTTTGCTATGACCAATGGCAGCGTTGATTTAGGTGCTTACAAGTATTATCTGGTACACGGCGATGCGAGTGATAAAGATAATTGGTATCTATCCCCCACAGCCGTTAAGCCAAACCCGGAGCCCGATCCTGATCCTACCCCCGATCCAGATCCGAAGCCGGACCCAAAACCAGACCCAGAACCAACGCCAGATCCTGGTACTGATCCCGGCACCGATCCGCAACCAGAGCCGGAACCAACACCAGAGCCAACGCCAGAACCAACACCAGAACCAACACCAGAGCCAACACCAGAACCGACGCCTAATCCAGGGCCCGGCACGAAACCTGAACTATCGGAAAGTGCAAAATCCGTTCTCGCGATGGCTAACGTAACTCCCACGATTTGGGATGCTGAGCTTTCGACGCTGCGCAGTCGTTTGGGGGAAGTGCGTAACAATCAGCAGAGTGACACTGGTGTGTGGGGTAAATACATCAGTAGCCGTTACCGCATTTCAACCAGCAATGTGGGATATAATCAAGATCTGAACGGGGTCATGTTCGGAGGCGATAGGACCATTGCTTTAGACAACGCCCAGATGATAGTTGGCGGCATGGCGTCATATACCCATTCCGAGCTTGAAGCATCGAAGAGCAATGGCAAAGTCGATAGCTACAGCGTGGGTGCCTATATCACTTGGCTGCACGACAGTGGTTACTATTTGGATGGGGTGGTGAAAGCGAACCGTTTCCGTACTGAAAACAATCCGTACTTTAACGGTGGTCGAGCGCACGCGCACGATAATAGCTTTGGTGCCGGTTTCTCGCTTGAGGCCGGAAGACATATCTCATTCGATGACTATTTTGTTGAGCCTTATCTACAGGCGGCATTCTTCCGCGGCGAGCGAAGCGAATATAAGCTCGACAGCGGTATGAAAGTGAAAGCCGATGCAGCGAAGTCAGTCAAAGGTGAGTTAGGTACAACGCTAGGGAAAAACTTTACCCTTGCTAATGGCGCAACCATTCAGCCTTATGCGCGTCTGGCGGTTCGACATGAGTTTATGAAGGATAATGCGGTGGTCATTAATAACACCGAACACTTCAACAATGATATGTCGGGCACCAGTGGAAAATACGGTCTAGGTGTCACTACTCGTATGAACGATCGCTGGGCAGCTTATGGTGAAATCAACTATGAAATGGGTCACCATATCGAAACACCATACAGCGGCCAGATTGGCGTCCGTTATTCATTCTAGCGTTCAAGAATAAGTAACAAACTTCCCTCTAGCCCCGCAGATTGCGGGGCTTTTTGTGCGGTAACATTATTTATCAATAACATCGCTCTGTAGTGGCACAAGATTTCTAGCTGCTGGGAAATGTCAGGCCTTTTTATGTAAAAAACACCTGTTACTGTCCATAATATGCGTTAGCGCCGTGCTTTCTTAAGAAATGCTTGTCCAGTAATGTTTGCTGCATGGCGGTGAGATGGGGCTGAAGTTGCTGTGTGAACAGATTCATATAGGCGATTTCTTCAAGTACGACAGCGTTATGCACCGCGTTAGCAGGATTAGTTCCCCAAGCGAATGGGCCATGACTGTTTACCAGTACTGCAGGAATTTGGCTGGGGGAAATGCCTCTTTGCCTAAAGGTTTCAATAATGACGCTACCAGTATTGTGTTCATAACTCTCCTCTATTTCGTCATCGCGCATGGGACGTGTACAAGGGATAGCACCATAGAAATAATCTGCATGCGTTGTGCCTAACGGCATTAAATCTTTGCCGGCCTGCGACCAGATAGTGGCATGGCGCGAATGGGTATGGACGATGCCGCCAATATCAGGGAAGGCGTGGTACAGCGCCAGATGTGTATCGGTATCAGATGATGGTTTCTTATTTCCTTCGATGACTTTTCCACTGTGTATATCGACGACAACCATGTCATCCAAACTCATATTGGCATATTCAACCCCCGAAGGCTTAATGACCATTACACTTTTTTCTCGATCAATACCGCTAACGTTTCCCCAGGTAAATGTTATTAGCTGGTGCTCTGGCAGGGATAAATTGGCAGCAAGTACTTTCTGCTTCAACGTATTCATTCTTTACTCCTGAATTATCGTTTGTTTATGTGTGGAAGTGAGTTTTATTCCTTCCTTTAATTCTAATTTTTCGTAATGTCGTTATTTAAATTACGCCGAATAAATAAGATGTAAAATGCAGACGGATTATGCCTGAGTGAAAAACAACAGAAATGCTCAAACTCGGAACTAGTCGGGCATATATTGGTGTTGTTTTGATGCCCGTAAATGCCCGTTTGCTGGTTTTACTGTGGTAGTTACATGAAAAAAGAGAATTAATTTGTGATTGCTATCCATTAATTTTGTCGGTTATGCATCTGGCTTACATTCAAATATAGGATTTTGCTCACGCTATCAGCGGTGTATTATTAATGTAAAACGATTCTAGACACTAATCACTTTAATTCACGAAGAAAAGATTAATGATATAGGCATAATGAAATCGGTTTTTACGGGTTGATATTATGTTGCAGGCCGAGCGTTATAAAATGATTTGTGCGCACGTTCAAAAGTTGGGGGCGGTGCGCGTAACGGAGCTGTCGCAATTATGTCAGGTTTCTCAGGAAACGATTCGTAGGGATCTGACGAGATTAGAACAAAATAAAAAACTAACCCGTAGCTTTGGGGGAGCGGTCTCTTTAGATGCTCCAGATGTCATGTCCGTGGCGCTGGAAGATAAATTCTGGCCGGAAAATAGCGTGGATCGTGCAGAATCATTTCGTAAGCGTACCGAAGAAAACCCTGATATTAAAACAAAAATCACCAAGGCTGCGTTACAGTTTATCCATCCCGGCGACTGTATTTTGATGGATAACAGTAGTACCTGTTGGTTTCTGGCGCGACAAATACCGGATATCGATATTACGGTTGTAACCAATTCATTACGCATTATTCAGGCGTTAGCTTGCCGGGATAAAGTTCGCATTATCGGTATCGGTGGAGAATATTCAGAACGCCATGATGACTTTCATGGTCCGGTTGCCGAGAGCGCTATTAGAAATTTTCAGATTAATAGTTTCTTTTTTTCCTGTCAGGGAGTGAATCTGGAAAATGGTCTTCGTGATGGTAGTGAAATCAATGCCCGGCTAAAACAAGTTATGCTTCAGGTTTCTGCACAAAAAATATTAATGGTTGACTCGAGTAAGTTTGAACAGTTTGCTTTCAGTAAAATATGCATGCTGGATGAGATCGATATTATGGTTACCAATAACTGTATTGATGAACGTTATCGTAGTCTACATCCACAGTTAAATGTAGTAGAAGTTGATAAGTAATAGGTTTTAATCGTTATCTGAATAAATAAGGCTATTGCTCATTGATTTAGCCAACACCAGAGAAAGTTCGAAATAAATAAAAAGTCAGGCTGATATTTTTATCGGGATTTCCTGACGCATGAAACTATTTCTTAAGGAATTTACGATGAAAAAATTAATCTTATCTTGCCTGATTACGACTGTATTAGCATCAACCGCAGCATGGGCGGAACAACCCGCAACGACTCAAAAAGCGAATAAACCTTTTACGATGGGGGTTGTGGTCAAAGTAGGTGGTATTCCGTGGTTTAACGTGATGGAACAGGGGATTAAGGAAGAAGGAAAAGCATTGGGCGTAGATGCCTGGCAAGTTGGGCCGACAACTGCGGATCCGGCTGAGCAGGTACGCGCTATTGAAGATTTAATCGCTAAGAAAGTCGATGTGATCGGTGTTGTGCCAAATGATGCCAAAGTACTGGAGCCCGTATTGAAGCGCGCTCAAGAGGCCGGCATCAAAGTCATTACGCATGAATCGCCTGACCAGGCCAATGCTGACTGGGACTTTGAGTTGCTGAATACCCAGACGATGGGGGCCAACCATATGAAAGATATGGCGAAATGTATGGGTGAGGAAGGTAAGTATGCCATGTTCGTCGGCAGTCTGACGGTTCCACTGGTGAATGACTGGGCCGACGCGGCAATTGCTTATCAAAAAGAGCATTATCCAAAAATGACCCTCGTTGAAGATCGCTTTGGTGTGGCGGAATCTGTCGATGATTCGATGCGTACTGCGAATGACCTGATGTCTAAATATAAAGATCTAAAGGGCATTATGTCGTTTGGTTCACAGGGCCCTATTGGCGCAGGGCGCGCTATTGATAAACGTAAGAAAAATGATGCCATTTGCGTTTTCGGGACGTTCACCCCAGGTCAGGGGATTAAATTGCTAGAAAAAGGCGCGATCGATGGTGGGTATATTTCTAACCCGATGACGGCGGGTAAAGTCTTCGTTCAGGTTGCTACGGCGATGATGAACGGTGAACCAATCAAAGATGGCGTAAAAATTGGTGATATGGGTGAAATTAAAGTTCAGAACAACACCATTCTAAGCGATAACCCTGAAAAACTCGATCTTGAAAATACGAAGCGTTTAGTGAAGTTAGGCTTGTAATTTAGGTTTGCATCACCGGGCCAGCACTGGCCCGGAAATCCTTCGGTCGTTCAGGAATAGCATGATGCCTCATACTACAGAGCAAAATGCGGGTGAGCCATTAGTGACGTTAAAATCACTAACGAAAAGCTTCGGTGGCCATCAGGCATTAAAAAATATTGATCTCACTCTAAATAAAGGTGAAGTCCACTGTCTTGCTGGTGCGAACGGGTGCGGTAAAAGCACGTTAATAAAAACGCTGAGCGGGGTTTATACCCCAGATACCGGTAGCGAAATTATTATTGATGATAAATCCTGGTCCAGACTTTCCCCGGATAAAGCTCGCGAGTTAGGTATTCAGGTTATTTATCAGGATCTCTCATTGTTTCCTAACCTGACGGTGGCGGAAAATATTGCCTTTGAATATAACCTCAAAGGTTATTTGAGATGGCATAGAAAAGCCTATCTAAAAACGGTATCAGAAAAAATTATCCAGGAGTTAAATTTTAACCTCGATGTGGATGCACTGGTTCAGCATTTGCCCATTGCGCAGCGTCAGCAGGTTGCTATTTGTCGCGCCCTAGTTGCAGAGGCTCGACTGGTGATAATGGATGAACCAACGGCTTCGCTGACTCGCACCGAGGTTAATCAACTGCTACGTACGGTAAATTATCTCCGTGATAAAAATATCACCGTGGTTTTTGTCAGTCATCGCTTAGATGAGGTCAAAGAGATTTCCGACCGTATTACGGTTATTCGCGATGGTGAAATCGTAGGTACTTGGGCGGCAGACTTATTATCGCCGGGGCGTATCACTGAACTAATGACCGGTAAAACGATTATCCATCAGAAAAAGTTACCGAATAGTGTGGAAGGCAAAGTTATTCTTGAGTTGAATAAATTGAGCCGCAAAGGGCAATTTGAAGATATTTCCCTTAAGCTCCACCAAGGTGAAGTAGTGGGATTATGTGGTTTACTCGGCTCTGGACGAACAGAATTGGCGCTGAGTCTTTTTGGTGTCACCCATCCAGATAGTGGAGATATTTATCTGGATGGTAAGAAAGTAGTGATTAAAGATAATACTCAAGCGGTGGAAATGGGTATTGCCTATGTCTCTGAGGATCGCCTGACCTTGGGGGCTGTTTTACAGCAATCGGTCAGTGACAACATGGTGCTCTCGATCCTGAATCGGCTAAAAACGCCGTGGCAGTGTATTGATGAAAAACGCCAAGAGACTCTGGTTAAGGAGTGGATTCAGGATCTGGATATTAAAGTCACCAATCCTGATAACCCGTTATCTACATTATCTGGCGGTAATCAACAAAAGGTTGTACTGGCGAAATGGATTTTAACTCGCCCGAAAGTACTGATTCTCGATGCTCCTACTGTCGGTGTAGATATCGGTGCGAAAGACAGTATTTACCAGCTTATCCATCGACTCTCCGGTGTCGGTATTTCTGTATTGCTAATTACTGATGAAGCCCCTGAAGCGTATTACAACTGCGATCGTATTTTTCATATACAGCGTGGAAAGATTATTAACGAACTGCTGCCTTCTCTCTATACAGAACAGCAGTTAGCGGAGGTGATTAATGGCTAAAGGACTACAGCTCCGGCTTCCACGTTCGGTAGAAGGATGGTTGGGGTGGGTGATCGTTCTGATGCTGGCGCTTTTTTCTCTGATGAGCGATGAGTTCCTGTCGATTCAGAACCTATTGGATCTTACAGAGAGTTATGCCGTGACGGGGATCTTCGCTCTTGGACTGTTTGTGGTGCTAGTGACAGGAGGTATTGATATTTCGTTCGCAGCCGTGGCATCGGTTGTTCAGTACGTGGTGGCTTCATTACTACTTAATGGAATGATAGCGAATCCGCTGCTGTGTCTTGGGTTGGCGATTGGGCTGGGCGTTATATTTGGTCTGATTAACGCGATCCTTATTTATTACCTCAATGTGGTTTCCATCATCATTACTATCAGTATGCAGTCGCTGCTGTTCGGTATGTTGATGTGGCTGACTAATGGTCACAGCATTTACGACTTACCTGACTGGTGGGTGACGCAACGCTCCTTTTTTAGCTTTGGATTTGAAGGAGAAGTTTATCAGGTTGGATTACCGCTGGCGGTGATGCTGGGTATGGCCTGCTTCACTTGGATTGTGATGAATAAAACTCACATAGGGCGTCAACTTTATGCTGTGGGCGGGAGTCCTGAATCAGCACGGCGTATAGGTATTCGGGTTTCACTCATTTATCTGTTTGCTTACGGCTATCTTGGCGCAGCGGCGGCGATTGGGGGAATGCTTCAGGCCTATCGCATGAGTGAGGTTGTCCCTAACGCGTTGGTGGGTGGCGAGCTGGAAGTATTGGCTGCTGCTGTACTGGGTGGGGCGAGTTTATCTGGCGGGCGCGGTTCGGTTATTGGCACGCTGATGGGCGTATTCCTCATCGGCATTCTAAAAAATGGCCTCAACCTGATTGGAGTATCTAGCTATTTCGTCAACATCGTCATCGGCGTGGTGATTGTCTCGGCTATCTGCGTCACCCATTACAAAAAACGCAAAGAAACGGACGTTGGATTCGTCTGACAGGGGGCTTGAAATGAAAAGACAGGCATTTTTACCAATAGATGGCACCAGCTCCGGTTTACTGGCGATATGTTTCTTTGCAGTGGTGGCATTTAGTCTGGCGATGCCCGGACGTTTTTTTACCGAAAATACTTTTCTGAGTATTGCCTTCCAGTTGCCAGAACTGGGATTGCTTACGTTTGCGATGTTTGTGCCGATGCTCAGTGGCGGGCTCAATCTGGCGATTATCGGCACTGCGAATCTTACCAGCCTGTTTATGGCATGGCTGTTAATCCAGTTTGTACCTGCTGATGCGTCTACTGGCATGCAGTTATGGTGGTTACTTTTGGCGATGCTGGGTGCGGTGCTTATCGCCATCGCGATTGGTGCCATTACGGGGATGATCATTGCTCGGGTTGGTGCGCACCCAATTTTGGTCACGTTAGGCAGCATGACGATTATCAGTGGAATTGGCATCTATCTCACCAAAGGCGCGGCGTTAAGTGGTATGCCACCGATTGTCCGCAGTATAGGAGCGGAAGTGATATATGGGATACCGGTTCCCATGGTGATCTTTATCGCTGCGACTCTCATGCTGGCGCTTTTCCTCGGAAAAACCCGCACAGGAAAAGTCATTTACATGTGCGGCAGCAACATCAATGCAACCTGGTTTAGCGGTATTCGTACTGACCGTGTACTGATCGCAATTTATGCTATCTCCAGCCTGCTGTGCGTGCTAGCAGGTCTTATTATGCTGGCCCGCTTTAACTCAGCTCGTATGGGGTACGGCGATTCTTATCTACTGCTGACGGTACTGGCAATTGTCCTTGGTGGCACCGATCCATTCGGTGGGGTCGGTAAGGTCGGTCATGTTTTCTGTGCGCTGTTGGTGCTTCAGGTGATCGCCACTGGACTCAGTCTGCTGGGCCTTAGTCTGCATTTCAATCTAGCAGTGTGGGGGATCACCTTGATTGCCGCATTGGCCTTTAAGTTCTTCAAACAAAAGTGGCAGGCGCAGCGCGCTATGAATAACAGCCTAAAAGCGATTCAACAACCACTGGCAACTATTGAGGGAAAATAATGCGTAGCCATCCATTAGGTATATATGAAAAGGCGCTCCCCAGAAACACCAGTTGGGTAGAAAAGCTAGCGCTGGCAAAATCATGCGGTTTTGATTTTGTTGAAATGTCGATAGATGAGAATGAAGAACGACTAGCTCGCTTGGACTGGCCTCTTTTAGAGCGAATGGAAATTATCAACGCCATTCAGAAAACAGGAGTGCGTATTCCGACGATGTGTTTATCTGCTCATCGGCGTTTCCCGTTCGGCAGCCATGATAGCGACACTCGCCAGCAAGCGCGGATTATCATGCAGAAAGCATTACGGCTAGCGCAGGATTTGGGCGTTCGAACCATCCAGCTTGCAGGCTATGACGTTTATTATGAGCCGCAGAATGATGAAACCATCGCTTGGTTTGAAGATGCGATGGCTTGGGTTGCGGAACAGGCTGCAGCCGCGCAGGTTATGTGTGCGGTGGAAATTATGGATACGCCCTTTATTAACTCCATCAGTAAATGGAAAGTGCTGGATAAGAAAATTAACTCTCCGTGGTTTACCGTCTACCCTGATGTCGGCAATCTAACCGCATGGGGTAATGAAGTGGAGAGTGAACTGGTGAAAGGCATTGATCGGATTGCTGCCATTCATCTTAAAGATACATTTCCGGTGACACCAGATTCCCCAGGGCAGTTTCGTGATGTTCCCTTTGGCGACGGGTGCGTAGATTTTGTGAATTTATTCAAAATATTACGCCGTCTTAATTACCGAGGCACTTTCCTGATTGAAATGTGGACAGAAAAATCTACCGAACCGTTGCTGGAAATTATCCATGCGCGTCAGTGGATAGAAAACAAAATGCAGGACGCCGGATGGTTTGACGAGCGGTCGCCTATTGCAGGATAAGGAGGGGATGATGGACCATTACTTTATGGGCATTGATTTGGGCGGCACCGTCACTAAGGCAGGGATCTATACCGCCGAGGGTAGGGAGGTCACCGTCGCAGCTCAGACCTTACCACTACTCAGTCCACTACCGGGGTTCTGTGAACGCAATATGGCTGACCTTTGGGCTGCAACGTGTGAGGTTATCCGGCGAGCGTTGGCTGAAAGTCATTTGTCAGCGGAGCACATCAACGGCATTGGTTTTTCCTCACATGGTAAAGGGCTTTACCTTGTCGATAAATCAGGAGCACCGGTACGTAACGGTATCGTATCTTCGGATTCTCGCGCACAACCATTAGTTACAGCCTGGAAGGCGCAGGGTATCGATCGTCAGGCTTATCCGCACAGTTTTCAGCAGTTGTGGCCTTCACATCCGGCAGCATTGTTGAGGTGGTTAAAGCTGAACGAACCGGAGAGCTATGCCCGCACAGGTTATGTTTTGATGGCTCACGATTATATTCGCTATTGCCTGACAAATGAATTTACCTGCGAAGAAACCAATATTTCGGGAAGTCAGCTATTTAATTTACAACGCAATGAGTTTGACCCTGCGCTGTTCACATTATTCGGCATTGAAGAGATGACGAATTGTATGCCCAAGGTGATTGGCTCAGCCGAACTGGCAGGAGTTGTTACTGCAGATGCTGCAGCGTTATGTGGATTAAAAGCAGGAACGCCAGTATTTGGCGGAGTTTTTGATGTCGTTGGCGCAGCCATCACCTCTGGCGTGTATGACAGTACGCAACTTAGCGCTGTCGCCGGAACCTGGTCTATAGCCACTCGCGTTTTTGATAACATTATCCCGAAAGAATATCCGTATGTATGGGGTAAATTTAGTATTCCTGGATACTATTTCGCCCATGAAGGCAGCCCCACATCTGCCAGTAATCTGACCTGGTTTATTCATCACTTTTTCCCAGATCTGCTGGATGACCATGACAAGCTTAATCAGTGGGCTGTGTGTGGATATGAGAAACCGGACAGTATTTTATTTTTCCCTTGGCTGTACGGTTCTAATTACTGCGACTCCCTGAGCGGTGGATTTCTCGGGCTGGGAGGGCACCACGACGCAGCAGATATAGTTTACGCCATCTATCAGGGGATAGTATTCTCGCATTTGCTGCATCAGGACAAATTACTGCAACTTAGCGATGGAACCCGTGCCATTCGTTTTACCGGCGGGCCAACGCATTCGCGTATCTGGATGCAGATGTTTTGTGATGCCAGCAATCTGCCGCTTGAAATTGTTGATGTGGAACAGTCCGGCTGTCGGGCGGCGGCGATGTGTGCTGCTGTAGGGGCAGGAGATTATGCGGGCTTTGAACAGGCGATTAAAGCGACCCTGCCGCCACTGATTCGTTTGGAGCCGGATGCAGTGAAGCATCACATGTTACGCAGTCGGTTTGAACGATTCAAGCGCGTTGCCGATGCGTTGAGTTCGGCTGAAAGTTAATAGCGTGTATTATCGTGAAGGAGATCGGTGAGTACTCAGTGATCTCCCTTTTGTTTATACGCAATGTTCCGCGTTATCCCGTTGGTACTTGTCTGCTCAGCGTCCCCTCGCAGCACGGCCTGTACACTCTCTGAGTACAATTCCTCTTTATCAAATATTTCAGCCGTTTTGTTACTTCCACAACGGCTTGACTGTTACTGTCTGACACGACAATTGCCGTGTGTGGATCTCACCATGAGGTGCACGCCTTTTCATATCATCTGGTTCGCTGAAGTGTAACGTTTCCCCGTTGATAACGTAAGCGGCTTTTTGTAATACATTCAATGTCGCCAATTTGCCGCCAAAATAAAAGGAGCTACGCTTTCAAGTAGCCTGTTGATTTATTGGGGCGGTGTAAATCTATCGCCATTGTAACGCAGGTTATCATCGTCTTTAGGTTTGGAGACTTTGATTTCCGTATCGGTTAACGGCTTGGTTTTGCTTGCTATGGGGAATCTCCATGCGCTTAGGCCCAACGAAAACAATAGAGATTTTCGTTGGGCCTATCAATGGGCCTAAAAGGTTCGGATTTATTCAGACCTCCCAGAACAAATCGAAGGCACAAAAAAGCCCGCAAGGCTTGCGCCGTGCGGGCTTCTAGGACTTCATCAGATGACTCTGGTAATCACCGATGGAGAATTTGGTGGGCTGGGGGAGTCTGAATTGGTTGTGTAATTCTTTGTTTTTTATTGTCTTCTCCTCAATTCAACTTTGCGAAGGGGCCTATAAAGGGGCCTAAAAGAAATTATCATGTTTCTGGGGGGAGCGGAGCCATATGAAAATTGGCTCCGAGTGTTAAGGTTCAGTTAGGATAGATGACTACTTTTCTCCTAACTCGATCTTCATGCTGAGATCATATTCAACTGTTTCAATGATACGGTTGTAAGCCTCAATAATTTTACTGAGTGAGGCTTTACGACCAGCGGCATTAAATCTTCCAAGTTCAATGACATTTGATGCTATAAACTGTTCAAACTCCAGGATATCTACACGACCATCGTATACGCCATTACAAAAATTCTCGAGTAATGTTTCTAATACAAATGCGCCCTTAGACGACGTAATTACGAGTGGCTTATAACCCCCTTCCAGATTTGCGATACACTTGCTCAACAATGCTTCTGTTGGTAGGTTGGTAACATGTAACACCATGTCTTCATAGTCAAAATCACCACTGCGACTGGAGCCTGAATCGTTCTGATTCGAATGATGATGGGTAACTTTCCCTTCTCCAAGGAGTACATCCAATTTGGCTCCAACCATATGCTGCATCAGTGTACCTACAAATCTGGTACCAGCACCTTCATTTTGTCTATTTTGCGCTTGAGTCAGCAAATGGCGAATAGCTCGACGAACTCCCCATTGGGGATCGATGCTTAAAACAAATGGGCGTCTTTCAAAATACTCTTTGGCCTTATTAATCCAGAAGCATTCACACCGAAATAGATCTATAGAACCGTTGATTTGGTGATAATTATTTAACAACTCAATGTATCCCAGCATGAGTTGCATACTACCACGACTAGTGCGACCACCTTCGCTGGCTAATATTCTTTCAATTCCATGATCAGCCAACACTTTTTGCGTTGCCGGACCCCCTAACCCTTTTACCTGGCCTTGTTTGCCAGTCTTCCAGTCATCACTATTTAAAGGCCATTCTAGGGTTCCGGCCTTTTGCTTCTCAAGTGCATGTCGGTTAATAACCAACAGAGCTGCAATTGGTCCCTTATTCCCATTTACCGAGTTACTTACAGAAAATGCTTCCAGTGCTGAGTCAATTGCAGATGTTGAATTCATTACGCCACCTTTTTCTGAGTCAATACAGCATTGTACGACTCTGAAAGGATAGGTTCAAAGATGAATCTAGAAAGATGGCTAACAACAGGCACAACAACGCCATCTCCAGCAATATGATAAGCATCGTTATAGTTATCCGGGAGCTTGTAGGTATCAGGCAACCCCATCAAGCGAGCCGCCTCTCTCGGGGAGAGGAGACGTGAGCGAACCTGATCCCCCTCTACGACCAAGATGCTCTGGCGGCTAGAACCGCCCGCAGGTGTACGTAAACATCCGGCAATACCATCGAATCGGACTTCTGCTCGTTGCGCTTTTACACCGTTATCATCTTTGCGGGTGCGCTTATAAAGACCGCCAACTATGCGCTGTCCCGACTTCATAGCAGCTTTAACTTTACTGAGATTTGCTTCAGTCATCATTGACAGTAAAAGCTTGGTTTTCTCAGGAGAATCCCATTTTACCCCTACAGGCTCTTCATCGATTATGTCAGTAAATGTGATTAACCGCTTATCTGGTAGGGGTAAATTCCACCATAACCATAATTCCTGAGCTTTCGCTGATAGTCCGTTGAAAGCCGTAACCATCCGTTCTGGATGCCATGGAGTTACTGGCGTTTGAGATACGAGTTGTTGTGATAATTCTACTGTCGGATGAACGGCCACAATGAAAACTCGAGGGCGTGACTGGGGGACGAAATGGACAGCATCAATCATCATCGCCCCAAAGCGATAACCAGCATCAGATAAAACAGTACCTATTGAGGCGAAATCCTTTCCCTTATTTGACGTCAAGACACCATAGACATTTTCAAGCACAATTATTCGAGGTGCTCGATTTTCTGTCATTAGACTACGCATGAGTCGCCAGAAAGGCCAGAATGTTCCTGAACGGGTTTGAGTCTGGTCATCTTCGCCACCAATACCTTTATATCCGCCTGCGAGAGAGAGGTCTTGGCAAGGGAAAGAAGCCCATACCAAGTCAGCCTGATCAGGAAGTTGTTTGCTGGTAATCTTATTTATATCTTCAACTAATAAATCTAACCCACCGTGCCAGTTGTTCCTGTAGGCATGTCCTTTCATTGGGCTAAAATCATTAGCAAAGAGGCAATTCCAATGTTCACCCAAACCAGCCCGAGCCATGCCACCCCCGGCAAAAAACTCGTAAAAAGAGGGACCGGATTGATTCATCTGGTCTGGAATAGCTTTCGCGTTTTCCATATCACGTTGAATCTTTTCGTTAATGGCCTCAGTAATCCATGCACTCATCTTGATCTTTCCGCCATCAAGTTGGCATAAACGAGATATTTCATTGTATTGCTCGTTTGTAAGACGGAGACTGGTACGATAGTTTGTTGAGGTGCTCATAAAGTATCCTAATTTTGGCGCCAAATTTTGGCTCCTTCCCTAAAGCATATCGAACTGAGAGAATCTGTCAATTTGAAATGATTCCCTGAACCAATGGCTAAATTTTCGACTAACGTAGCAAAAACAAAATCGCCTACCGCTCCCGGCAGGCGCAGTATGCGATAAATTAAAGATAAGGAAAGTTCAGAAAGGTGAATCAGGAAGACGGCTCGCAAGATTGAGTGGTGTGGTTCCCCTCCTGCACCAGACGTGCTTCCAGGCACGGCGTGATATCCCGCTGCAGGCCCCATGTGGGGTTGCTCATTTATAACCTCTTTATTGTCAGTTCAGGGTGATACTCATCAGACAGGTATAAGGTCCGTTGCGATCCTGGCGGCGTTCGGCGTATACCGCCAGCACGCCGGGAATGTCAGGAACGGCCAGACCGGTGTAATGACAGACACTGCCATGCCACTGGTATCTGCCGGTGCAGTATCGAAAAATGCGGGAGGCCGGATGCTGACGGTAAATCGTCATCGCCCGGCGTTTACTGATAATTCTCATGTCATCCCTCACAGCAGACCGTGTTCAGCGAACGACAATATCTGCGTACCACCTACGATAAGGTGGTCAGGCACACGTATATCAACGAGCTGAAGCGCCTGCACCAGACGCTGCGTGATGGTCTTATCTGCCTTGCTGGGCGAGGTGTCGCCGGAGGGATGGTTATGCGCCAGTATCACTGCTGCCGCATTGAAGTACAGGGCGCGTTTGACCACCTCACGGGGATGTACCTCGGTACTGCTAATAGAACCGGCAAACAGGGTTTCGTGTGCAATCAACTGGTTCTGCTGGTTCAGATACAGCACCATAAACTCTTCGCGCTCCAGTCCCGCCATTTTCAGTTTCAGCCAGTCACGTGCAGCCTGAGTGGAAGTGAATGCCACGCCTGTTTCGCGCAGGTGTCGGTCAAGCAGCGTTAAGGCGCGTTTTACCGTGCGTTGTGCGGTTAGTGGTAGTGCCGGAGTCATTGGGATAAGTGACTGTTCCATCATAAGTATCCTTAATCAATAATGCGCAGAATGGCGCTGGATTCAGGGTGCTGCAGGGCGTAATCCCGCAGGCGGTAATAGTGCTCCGTCATGGCATCGCATTCGGTGCGACAGGCGTGATGGCTGTATTCAATCAGGCAGACCGCGATACCGGCGGCTTCCACGCTCATTTGCGCACTATTGCCGTTCATGCCGTTGAACAGATGCCATTTATCGTCACTGTCAGCATCAGGTGCCATAAACGCGCCGCCATTACTGAGCGTGTAAAAGGACCAGATACCGCCGCTGTACTCATCACAGAAGCGGTCCATCCAGGCGAAAATACGGGGTTCCAGCGTTATCCACTGCGGGACGAAGCCAAAGTGCTGCGGCCAGAAATTGAGACGCTGTTCGTCAGGTACTGGTGTTGCAGTAAGGGCAAATTGAGGTTCATTAGCGGATATCAATTCGCATTGAGTTTGTGTCGTCATGGATATTCTCCGTCAATAAAAACGCCAGCGACGAAGGCTGGCGTATGGGCAATAAAGGACTTGCAGGGATGATGAATGGATGTGGTCAGGAGGAGGATGCTCTGAGGATGCCTGAGTTGCGGATATAACGATTAAGCCCTTCACCGGCATCAGGTTCAAAGCACCACGCCCGCCAGACCATTCGACCTTCAGAGTCACGAACCACCAGGCGGAAGTGGCTACCCTGGTCGTCTTCAATAGCGATATTTTGATACCGGCGCGTAACCGCTTCGACCTGCTGTCGGGTAAAAGGTCCCGGTGGAAGTGTGTGAGATTCAGACATTGAGTGTACCTTAAAAGCAAAAGCCCCTGACGCAGAAGCGTCAGGGGCTATGGGTGTATGCAGGTGCGGGATGATTATCAGTAACCGGTTTGAACCTTATACAGCCGCAGGGTTTTACTGCCCCGGACAATTTTCACATACAGGGCATTATCTTTTATGCCGAGCACAAACCCGGCCTGCACATCGCCCTTACAGTCACCACCGTCGTAAGGAATGTTGACACCGGTCTGGCGCACAAGGTCGATAACCCCGAAGCTTAAGTCCTCACATGCCGGACCCGGCAGGTCCTGAATCAGAGCAAATTTATGGTCGTCGCTGACACCGGTCAGTGAGCACATGGAGGTGTTGATGTCGTTTCCCTGGCACCAGTACTCCTGGCCGGGATTATCTTTATCCATCAGGCTTGCCGGAAGCTGAGCAGCACCGGCACTGAATGCGGCAAGTGATAGAATGAAGGCGGGTACAGCAGAGGTCATTATTTTCAGCATGGTCTTCGTCCTGAATTAATCCAGCCCGCGGTTGGGCAAAATAAGAGTGGTTGATATCGGGTGTTATCAGAAGCGCCGGTAGCGAAATAGCTCTTTGCCCTGGTAAAGTGCCACCAGGTCGTCATATTCCGGCTTCTTCTGGTTGGGCTTAAAGGTCACTACCGTGCCCGGACGGCACAGGTCTTTTACGGTGAGACCGAATTTCTTGTCCGGAGTAATGGTGAATCCCTTCGACACATCGTTGCGCATGATAGTTATCCAGCCCCACAGGCCGCCTTCGCAGTCTTTAAAAGGTGCTGAACGCACCGTGACCATCCCGCCCTGACGGTCAACAGACATGGCTTCGCATTTTCCGGTAACCTGACGATGCGCATCACACCAGAAAATATTCCCGTTGTTGTCATTGACGACTGCAGGTAGCGTCCGGTTATAAGGCTGGGCCTGAGCCCCCGCACAAAGCAGAAGGCTGCCGGTAATGCCCAGTATTTTAATCAGTGTTTTCATTGCGTTGGTCCTTAACAGAGAAAGTATCAGGTAGCGGTGATTCAGGCCCAGACGGTCAGGGTCAGCATCACAAGCCATACCCAGAAGTAAGCCGGTTTCTGACCGAGGGTTTTCGCCCGATGCCACAAATAGAACGGCACCAGCAAGGCCTGTTTGCCGAACATGGTGGTATCCACTCCGGCCTTACGCAGCCGTCGTTCATCGAGATACCCCAGAGCGATATTGAGCAGCAGCGTGATAAACCAGTATTGCCCGCCCGAGACAGCCTCATAGGCCTCGTCAAAAGACATTCCGTTCAGCCCTGCAGTCCACAGCTCGAGCGCATAACCAATGAAGGGAGCAAATGCCAGCGTCCATACCACTCCACCCGGAATGCAGTTCCCCGGCAGCGCTGGTGGTGTAGTGCTGTGGAGCAGCGCTGTAGCCAGCGGGGTGGCGGAGACTGGTTGCCAGTCCGTCATGCCCTGTCGCCACACCAGCGTGGCAGCGGTGAGTTCACCGCGTGCAATCAGGCCAGTGATGTTGTCTTCGGTCACATTGTCGTGACGTATGCCATTTTTCTCGTAATGCCATGTCATTGTTTTTCCTTCTTAAAAGAGATAATTAAATCAGTGTGTTGTCCGGCTCCTCCTCAGAGGGCCCAGGAGTCAGGACTTCGCGGATACAGCTGAAGTGCGGAAGAGCCCGGATAAAGCCCGCCTGTGTGGTTAACTGGCTGAGACGTTTTCGCGGGGTGAAAGTGGTGTTCAGGACTGTCACCGCATGGATGGTCGCCAGTGGATGCACGGTGATATGCCCGTTAAGTTCACCGGTGAGGTACCAGCAGCCGTCGAGTGATATCAGGCGGTACGGAGCCAGCCCGTCACAGCGCTCTCCCTCGGCCAGCAGGAGTACCCGCTGGCAGGCGGTAATGGCACTGACGAGACGGTAGAACACCAGTGAGATGGCCGGTGACACAGACTGTGGCGGCTGCCATACCAGACACGGCATCCCTCCCGCAGTGAGCAACATGCCCGCCAGACGCCGGTCCAGCCCCGGAAAAATATCGGCCAGTCCGGCCCGGTGCGCGAAGGTCAGCGCATCAAGCTCGCCCTGTACGCCCCCACCGGTGCTGCGCAGGCGGCATTGCCCCCGTCGATACTCAAGGTCGAGGTACATCAGCCGTTCGCGAAAATCCCGTCGCAGGGTACGGACTGACACACCAAACTCTGCAGCCAGCCGCGCCATGTTCAGCGTTTCACCGGCAACCAGGCGGCTGATTATCAGTGACAGCCTGACAGCCAGCCGGTCATGACGGCGATCTGCCTGTGTCATCTTAAATCTCCGTAATAATTAACTGACTGAATATGAAATGATTCTAAAGAGGGGGGCGGACAGGGTATGGACACAGAATGAACTATTTTTTATCAGCCACCGGAGGCAGGGCCGACGCGGCACACCGTGAAATGTGGTGATAAAACACTCAATCCAATGGGGGTAAAACGGACAGGGAGTGTCCTTTCTCAACATACTGATAACAAGCTCAGGACTGAAACCCACTCAGCATCGCTTCTGCCATCACCCAGAGAGCCCGGTTGATCTTCACATCTCCGTCGATACCACGCACGGCGCGGGTATGCGTTCGCCCACCTTTTGCACTCCGGCCAGTGAGCCCGCCCTTAATCAGGTTCTCCTGAATACGCTGGTATGTGGTCCACAGATCATTGCTCTCATCCTGCCAGCGGCGTGGGGAGAGTATCTGAGATGCTGTCACCGGCTGGTGGTCCTCACCGAAACGGTACGTCAGTGCAGCCTGTGCCAGAGCCCGTTGTGCAGGTGGCGGCAACATCAGCGACTGCATGGCATCCCGCTTCTCTTCCACACGGTCAAAAATCCCCAGCACTTCATACGCCCCCTCAATCACCTGACTAACCACGTCTCCTTTGTGCGGCACCCGCACCTCGCCAAACGACTCACCGCAGACGAGTCCGTTCTGGCATACCGCACGGAATAATCCCGGCAGCATCTGATACGAGCTGGTGCCGTCATGAGAGTTGAGCAGAATGATTTCCGGGACTTGCTTGCCGGTAATTTGCCCCACCCGACGCAGGCGCAGCATGTGCTTTGTGTGCTCGCGGCGACCTGGATCACGCACTCTGGTCTGACAGGCAAAGAAGGGCTGGAAGCCTTCGCGCTGCAGGTTTTCAAGAACGGTAATGGTTGGTATCCAGGTATGCCGTGCGCTACGTGACGCGTGCTTATCCTCACTGAACACACTGGGCACAACCCGAAACAACTCTTCATGAGTTAACGGACGGTCACGACGAATAAGGTTTACTGCGCCAAAGCGCGAAGCCAGACGGGTCATAAGAGACTCCTCATGATGGAAAAAGAAAGACAAAAAAGCCCCGTCGCATAGTCGCGGCAGGGCTAAGGAAACAACGAGTTAAGGGGTTAAGTATTCAGAAGAAAAAACTCCAGACAGCACGAGCGACCGATACTACAGTGTCACGTACAGCCAGGATAATTGTCCGAACCGGGGCCGGTATCAGGGGTATGGAGCTTACTGTGTCCAGTACCGAGCCGACCGTTTCACCAAAATCGTCACGTGCTTTTTTATTAACGGCATCGGTACGAAGTGGAGCACTAAGCTGTACTGCCACCGGACTACTGGCCTCCCGTGGCAGGCAACGAATCATCCGTTCAGCCATCACCCGCAGCCCCCACTGCAAACGTACCGACACCACACAGATAGGGTTTACAGGTTGGAACAGCTCATGCAGCAGACAGATTTTGCGGCTTATATTTTGTTTCTGCTCTGTAGACAACTTTTCACCACCGCTGGTGGGTTCAACCTTGTCGGACTGACTGATAACAAACAACACCTTATGCCGGTATGCCTCACCAATCACCTCCCGGTAAAAATGTTCATCCACCGCCAGCGCTCGATCATCGGCCTTGATCAACCACAGCACCAGGTCGAGCCGGGGAAGCTGTTGCCGGTACAGCGTGGCATATTCCGCATCACGACTTTCGCTTTCACCGACACCTGGCAAGTCCACAATAGTCATAAAGCGCTCGCCAACCTGCAAGCGAAAGCGCAGGGGTTCACGGGTACAGGCCGCCACATCGCTGATCTGTGACACCTCACCAGCAAACAGGGCATTGCACAGGCTGCTCTTTCCCGCTCCGGTTTTACCCATAATGCCGATCACTGGCTCATAGCCGGTTAACTGGCTTACCTGGTGCAGAACACGTTCAGACACCCATTGCGGCAAGCTGGAAAGTGAGTTCTGCAGCGACTGCAGACCTTCAGGTTTTTTCATCACTACTCCTCTGAAATGAAAACAAAAAAGGCAGAACCGTGAGGTTCTGCCTTTAATGAAGTATGTTCAGTTGAATGATATATATCTGAATATTTTTACAATGCTGATAGGCCGTTCTGTGCCAGGAGCGGACGTTGCCAGCATTGAGTTTCAGTTTTCAAAGGTATATCTTTCGATTTAGTTCACTTAGAATGAGCGTGTTAAAGTTTTTGGTTATGTGAGTATATTGAATATAACAAATAAACAATAATTTTTGCATTCCATTCAGGATATAAAAAAGAGGGATTTGAGTTATGTACGATTATAGTTTTTCACTTACTCCATCTACAGGATTTGTTAAAGGATTATGTAGTGTTTGGTCGAATGATTTCTCTATAAATGATGATTCTGACTCTGATTTAGGGCAAACAGATGTTCATTTACTTTCATCTCCTCATTTGAATATCATATCCGATCCAAATGAATTGGCTTCCAAGTTAAAAGGTTTGTTGATGCTCATGAACGGCGCACTTAGCGTTCTTTATGGTTTTGAAAGATATCAATCTTTTGGTCCTCTTTCTATTTCTGGAAGTGAAGGTATTAATTACTCTGAAATATGCGGCTTTAAATCAATGGATGTAACTCAGATAAATCCCTTTAATTTCCATGATATACAGCAACCACACCCTCGCGCTGATAATTTTTCACGATTAATTAATTTATCATCTAAACATGAATCCTTACGTGTTGTTTTAGGTATGTGTGCCTTAGGTGATGATTGGGTTAATCTTTATCGTTTGTGGGAAACGATTAGAGAATATGTACATGATAAATATGTGAAAGGTACACTTAATATTCCCGGTGCTAATAAAGACAAGAAATATCAGAGAGATAAATTAATTAGCATGGCTTTTAATATTGATGAAAAGGAAATCAGCAGATTCACGGGCACTGCTAATAGCTTTGAACTGTTAGGGTATCTTGCGAGACATGGAAAGGGAAGTTCCGGAGGGATATTAAAAAATCCGATGTCAAGAGTTGACGCAAGCATTTTCGTACACAAAGCAACATACAAATTTTGTAAGTTATTTTTGATGTAAGTAAAAAGTTGAAGCTATCATACTCAAAGTATCGAAAACTGCGTTCGTCGTGCACTCGAAAACGATATGCATATTGTGTCTGCACTAATTACTCAAGATCCGAGAACAATGGCGAAGCTCATTTTTTTCATGCTTCGCCAACTGGAGTTATGGGTTAAAATTCATTTAGGAATAATAGAATGCAATTCGTGACTCACCGGGATTTCATAGTGTTTCAATAGTTCTCCGATGTTAATTCCTACTACCTTACGAACTGCGCCGAGGGAGAAGTTAAGCTCCTCAATGCCCGGCCGATCTGGAGTTGAATTCATATAGTGTCGGCACGCACGGACAATTGACTCGACAATCAACGATAGCGGAGACTCAGGTGCAATCTCGGAGCGAATCGCCGTAAGAGAGAGTCGGAGCTCCTTCAAAGAATCCGAGACTCGTGCTGGATCCTCTTGAGCATATGGCATGTAGAGAGAACTCTTGTCTTCCAATAAATGGCTCACCCGCAGAGCAATTTTCTCGTCTGGGCGATGCGATAGAAATTGAAACATTAGCCTCTTTCCTCCCTCCAAGCACTCCTTCATTAGTGATTCGTGGTCACGTTTCCATTTTCGCAAATACTCGGCGGGGTAGCCCATACCGCCATTCTTATCAACTAAATCAGCACAAGCTCCGCACAACCATATAGCATTTTTTATGCTCTTCCGCTCTGTTTCTGACTGAGACATGTCATAGCGCGGTCCGCCAGGGCTCGCCGCGCAGATATGCGCCGCCTCACCCGTCTTGATAGAAAGATTTTCCGCTGATTGATCCGGGCCGATTGTTACCCTATGACAGGAGGGATTGCTACAAATATATGTAGCGCGCTCTGCTACCTTACCTACAACGCTTGGAGGAAAGTTGTGCCTATTTGTCTTGGTCATAAAGTTATGCTTCTTTGTTTTTTTCATATATGTGGGGAGAACAAAATCTAACTTTTTATATCTGATCCTAGGTCTGACCAGCAACCTATTGATCAATAAACCAAGATATTAGCTAAAAAAAACCAGCATACTTGAGACCAAGCTCAACTTCCGCTTCTCGCTCAAAGCGGCCATATCAAATGTATGCAGGATAGGACTGGCTAGCAGCAAGAAGAAGACGGTTGGGCATCTGGCCCACATGAACGGCGGGTCCCTGAACGCAATTTTCGCTCACATGATTGTCGCTTTTGAAATGCAGCGTGAACCACTCGTGGCCTGCCATTGAGTCACTCCTAACTTCAAAAAAACTTTATGATGCTCGATCTGGCGGAGAGGGCGGAAGGACGTTATGAAAAGTGACTATCTATAAGCTCAGAGTCAGCAGCAGCCAAAAAGTGCTGTGAATGTAATTGATGGGTTATGCCTCATTTCTTAGGGGCAATGCCATCTCCACGCTAGCAGTGTGTTTGCCATTACATGCTTCTCTCGCTACGAAAAGCGATAAGTTACGCGCGTTACTGACGGCAGGAATCGTGTAAAAATCACTTTTGCTGAATGAGAGTCACCGCGAGTCTGCGCTGAGGTCCGAGACGCTTTGATTAATCCGCTTAGTAAGACAGTGACTATTCCTCCGATTCGTCATAAACAAGGAAAGACCATGTTCGGATTCTTTAAAAAGAAAAAATCTGACGCTGAGACCGGGCAAGGTCCACGACTGACGGCAAACCAGTTTATCGCGCTGACGCTGAGTGATGAAAAGCTGTCGATGCCCGTGTACCTGCCGGGGATCCGCAGCGAGGCCGAATGCGACGAACTGGGGTTATGGCCGCTCATCTACATCTGGAATGTGGATCGTGCCGCTGGCACCTTCAGCCTATCTGTTAACGGTAAAGCCATTGCCCACCTCCTGGAGCCTTTTGTGCCCCGTGAAGACCCTGCGTACGTTGAAATACGTGATGAGGCGATGAAGGTCATCTCCGAGGCTTCTACGCGGTCAGTGCTGGCGATGGTAGAAAAAACCGGCCTCATGCCCGATGTTTTGTTCGCGTATGACGCTGAGGATGTACAGCAGGAGCAGGGCTGACAGTCGGGGAGTGTCTGAGATTACGTCAGGGATCCTGTTAGTCACTGCTGTCATCGCAACGCTAAATTCTCGTCAAGAAATACTTGAGGTTGCCGAAATATACACTAAGCGTTATTCATGAACATAACCAAAAGGATGGATCCGTATGAAGAAACTCCTGCTTCTTGTTCCGCTCGTGTTTGCTGCACCGGTGCTGGCTTCCGAAGTGACGGTGGGTCAGGTTTGTAGGGCTGCTTCAGCGGCGATGTTCGGCCGTGACCACAAAATCATGCAGCTGGACAAAGTCGAGTCAGGTATTGCTTACGTACATTATATCCGACAGAACGATGGCACCCGCTGGGCCATCAAGTGCAAACTTATCGGCAATCAAGTGATGTGGGCATCTGACAACCCTGACAGCACTGGTCGCTGGCGGGATGATCCTGCAGACAGCACAGTCAAATATGCTGTTGAGGGTAAAAAAATCATTATTACTGAGGTCTACAGCGACGGTTCGAGTAGCTTTAATTCTTATCCGTTGAAGCAACTACAGTGATTTAATCAATACATCGTTACTCGTCGGTGCTTGGCTGATAAGGTTCATTTCATAGGGGAATGATAATATGTTTGGGAGCAGAACAAATTTAGTAACCAAGTGGTTTACAGTTTTCGAAGCAAAGAAAACCCCCGACAGAATCCCTCTCTCGCGCCTCCATGCAAGACGCCGACATGTATGAAGTCTATCTACGTAAAGAAGGAAAAGACAACGGCTATTTGTTCGTTAGGAAGGATGGTAACAAGCTTGAGGTGAAAGAATATTGCGAGGAAAGAGATTCATTCTGTATCCCAACTATCCTTTACCTTTCAGAAATCACGTCTGAACAAGTATATGGTACACATTACTTTCAGGGTTACCGAATTGATTTTAACGATCTAAATCATCTTGAAAAAGTCGCCAGCCGAAAGTTCCTCAATGATATAAGGAAAGACCGCAAGAAGGAAGAGAAGCAACAGAAAAGGTATAACGAGCAAGAACGACGTGTTAACGATCGCATGGATGTGCTCAACGCTGTGATTGAGCTGTATATGAAAGACGGAAGTCACCATGGCCTACCAAAAATTGCAACCCGTATCCATAGTTTCCGCTGGGAACTGCATCCGAGGAAAGGAGAAATGAAACGTGAACTCGAGCTTGTACTCGAATCCTTTGTATTGGATGGAGAGCTGAAAAAAGGTGAACATGGTGGCTATAGACCGACAGGTAAAGCTTTTACAACACTCGGCGAATACTCAACACAGTCACGAAGGCATGCAGAAATCAGCAAGCTCCAATCTGGTACAGTTAGGGCTACAGCATTAGCTGCGATAGCAGCAATTGCTAGCGCAACGCCTGTCATAATGCTCTACCTAGCAAAACTATTTAATACAATTAAGGCGCTACTTTAATAATTTCATGCCTTTACTATAGTAGATTTGTTTTCAAAACATTAGATGTTACACTTCAGAGAAACAACTCCTGTGACTATAAATACCGCTCTCTCTTGGCATACACCATATCTAGCGTTTCGAATCTAATATCATAGTCCTTTCAACTCTATCGCAACTTTTCACTCTGAGTAGAAAGGTTAATAACAACTGGCTTTTATCAGATCATACAGGTTTATACGATGAGTATGAGGCAGAAAGGATATCCAAACGGTCCCCTGGTGAGAGCAATATGGGATTGCTGTGATGAGCTGTATGAGCGTTTAGGCCGCGTTCCTGAAAGACAGGAACTCTTGCAGGAGATGAAGCTACGGGAACCCGAAAGGGCAGGTCTAAGTACTTATGGAAGACAGAGAATTGAATGGAAGCTGTACCACGGTTTTGAAAGCACGGAGAAAGCAGATAGTTGCCTTAATATTATACCCGAGGAATTTTTAGAGCCACAGCTACGCCGAGTTGTTTATGCCGTTACACAACTGGGGGAAGTTTCGATTCCACAGGTCATTGAATGGCTTGATTTTAGCAACGCCCCGCTAAAGTTGAATGAAATTCGATCACAATTCCAGGCGCTCACCGTCAATGATAATCAGCGTGCACGATATCGTGCATCCCGTACCAGCATGGTTAGCGATCAGGGGCATTATATGGACAAGCTCTTCCGCACCGGAAAAGGGAGGGCGACCCGCTATGTTCTTTATGATCCAAACATACACGGTGTCTGGGATATTGGCGATGACGGAAAAACGCCAGTAGAGATTGTAAAACCTACTTTCCTAGAGAGGTTAAGGATTTTGCATGAATGTACTGATTGTCCTGAGTTAAAACTGGAGGATATGCGTGCAAGAGTGCTGAGGGAAATTGTGGATCGTGAAGGTCAGCCTATCTTTAGGAAAAGACTACTGGATGCCTACAATCGAGCATGTGCAGTTACCGACTGTGCGATCGCTGAATTACTTGAGGCCGCTCATATAATTCCTTATTCAGGTGCCCAGCATTGTAAGGCCATGCACGGAATACTTCTCAGGACCGATATACACACGCTATTTGACAAAGGGCTGCTTTGGATAGAGCAGAACTTTAGGGTTAGCCTCGACCCTGGGTTACTAAACAGTGAGTACGGTCATTTACAGGGTAAATTAATGAGATTGCCGGAGGCACGAATGGATCGCCCACTTAAGGCTCATCTCGCCTATCATCGTGCGCTTTTTGTAAATAAATTATGATGTTATATTGAATGCTCGAAAGCAAGTTTGACCTGCTCCCCGTTGATTGACATACGGCGTGATGTTAGTAATGTCTTAACCAGTTGTGAGAACAATTGCGAACTTCCGCTTCTCGCTCACAGCGGACCTTCAGCTCAGTTAGCTCGTCCGCTCCGTGCCAATAGCGGACATTACGAACCCGGAATGTTAGCCTGCAATCTGAAACTCAGTGTAGGAGGTGTATTAATCGGATTGTACTTAAGGCTCGATACATATGATTGGCAGAATTTATCCATGCACTAAGGATGAGTCTTAACTCATACCCTTAGAGCGTTTAAAATCAACTTGAATGCAGGAAGAGCCTGCCTTCTACTTGGATAATAAAGATGGTAACCAGGAAATGTGGGTGACCAGTCCTCAAGTACAGGTATTAATTTTCCCTCTCTGATATATTTTTGCACCACATCCTCAGGAGCATACGCCAGCCCGTACCCTGCAAGCGCCGCCGATAACAGTTGAGGCGAAGTATTGAATATCATCTGGCCGGATACCTGAACTTTCAACTCCTGCCCGTCTTTCTCAAACTCCCAGGCGAACAGGCCTCCGTGTGTGGAAAGCCGCAAATTTGCGCAGTTGTGTGAAGTCAGATCTTGTGGCGTTTCTGGCTTAGGATGTCTGGAAAAGTAATCAGGAGAGCCAACAACGATCATGCGAAAATCAGGAGAGATACGCATGGCAATCATATCTTTGGCAATCTGATCCCCGACACGGACTCCCGCATCGAAACGACCGGTCACAATGTCGATCAATCCATAGTCTATGTTGATTTCAAGCGTGATATCCGGGTACTCCCTCAATAACGTTGAAAGCTTTGGCCAGAGTATAGTGGTTGCCGCATGGTCATGAGCGGTGATGCGTATCATGCCTCCTGGCTTCTCGCGCAGCTCTCCCAAAGAGGTAAGCTCGGTCTCAATCCCATCATAGTAGGGAGCAAGATTGGCAAGCAGTCGTTCTCCCGCCTCTGTTGGCACTGCCCCCCGGGTTGTCCGGGTCAGAAGACGTATCCCCAGCCTTTCCTCCAGACCTCGAATGCTATGACTGATTGCTGATTGTGAAACGCCCAGGTGCGCCGCGGCCCGCGTGAAGCTTTTTTCACGCGCTACCGTAATGAAAACAGCAAGATGATTGAAATCCGTATGATTCATTATTAGTTCCACTCATGTCGGTTATCTGATTATGCCACTTCAGTAATGACCAGTCATTCCTTAGAGTATATGAACACCACCTAATCAAGCCGTGCTTGTGAGGTGTTCAATCCATAAACAGGAGACTCATTATGCAAAAGCGACAATTAGGTAACAGTGGCCTTGAAGTATCGGCAATTGGTCTGGGATGTATGGGACTGACCTTTGGCTACGGGCCTGCGACAGACAAAGCTGAAGCCATCAAACTTATCCGTGCAGCTTATGAGCGCGGCGTAACGCTGTTCGACACTGCAGAAGCGTATGGTCAGATCAATGAAGAAATGGTCGGGGAAGCTGTGGCACCGTTCCGTGACCAGATCGTTATCGCTACAAAATTCGGTTTTAAAGAGGGTAATGCAGCGGCGGGACTCGACAGTCGTCCTGAGCGTATTCGTACTGTCGTTGAACAGTCCCTTAAGCGGCTGAAAACGGATTACATCGATCTCTTTTACCAGCATCGTGTGGATCCAAACGTGCCAATGGAAGATGTCGCCGGAGCTGTACGCGACCTGATTCAGGAAGGAAAGGTGAAATATTTTGGGATGTGTGAGGCGGGCGTAAAAGCTATTCGTGACGCACATGCTGTTCAGCCGCTGTCCGCACTGCAGAGTGAATACTCTATGTTCACCCGTGAACCTGAAGACGTCATTATCCCGACGCTGGAAGAGCTGGGTATCGGCTTCATTCCTTTCAGCCCGCTGGGTAAAGGCTTTCTTACAGGAAAGATTGATGGTGCAACCACCTTTGCTGAAGGAGATGTCCGAAATAATCTGCCGCGTTTTGCTGACGAAGCCCGTCAGGCCAACCATAACCTTGTCGCCCTGATCGGTAAAGTTGCTGAGCGTAAACAAGCAACCCCGGCACAGATTGCTTTAGCCTGGTTGCTGGCTCAAAAACCATGGATTGCTCCGATCCCCGGCACCACAAAACTTCACCGTCTCGAAGAAAATGTAGGCGGGGCTGCAGTTGAACTCACGGCCGCAGACCTACAGGAAATTGCAGATGTGCTGGCAAAAGTTCCCGTCCAGGGCGAGCGTTATAACGCTGCAATGATGAAGTCCATTAACCGCTAAGCCTTGCTTCATTAACCGGCGACGCCATGTCGCCGGTATCCTCCCCCGTATTCATTCTCAGAGGACATCATCATGACGACCCAATCTCTTAAAGGCCGTATCGCACTGGTCACCGGCGGAACAACCGGCCTGGGTTTCGGTGCAGCGAAGCGACTGATTGAACACGGCGCAACAGTCTATATCACTGGCCGCCGACAGAACGTGCTGGACGAGGCAGTAACCAAACTGGGCAACTCCGCCAGAGCTATATGTGCGGATGTCTCAAGTAAAGAAGACATGCTGCGTGCGGCTGCCACCATTAAAGCCGAACAGGGGCATCTGGATATTTTGTTCGCTAATGCGGGTGGTGGCCACGCCACGCCACTCGAAGAACTGACCGAAGATCAGATCGACAGCGAACTGAGCATAAATGTTAAAGGTGTTGTACTCACTATGCAGAGCATGCTGGACGTGCTTCGTGACGGTTCCTCCGTAGTGCTGAATGCGTTGATTACTGCAGATATGGGGTTACCTGGATTTGCTGTTTATGCCGCGACCAAAGCGGCAGTGCGTTCACTGGCTCGCAGCTGGACCACGGATCTAAAAGGGCGAGATATCCGGGTCAATACCATAAGTCCCGGTGTAGTCCCGACCGAGGGTTACAGCAACGAACAGAAAATGAGTGACAACGATATTGCCTCATATGCTGAGCGAGTTTCCGCAGAAATACCGGCCGGGCGCGTGGGCACCGCGGCAGATATCGCGGATGCGTTGATTTTTCTGGTATCAGACTCGAGTACTTACATCCGTGGCATTGACCTGATAGTCGATGGCGGTATGACCCGTGTTTATGCCGGTAAGAACTGAGGAAATGACGATGCAGAAAATAAAATCGGAAGAACGCCACATCATCTGTGAACTGCGATGTGAACCTGAAAATCGTGAGCGCGTTAAAGAGCTGGTCCTGAAATTTGTTGAGCCTGCACGCCTTGAAGCCGGTTGCCTTTATTACGATTTTTATCAAAAAATCGATGAACCCGACACGTTTTATATTATTGACGGCTGGGTAAACCAGGATGCAGTAACCAGCCATGCGGAAAACCCGCATGTTGCAGAAGTTATGTCATACCTGCAACCGCTGCTGACATTCGGACCTTCTGTCAGTCTCATTACCCGTGTCAGTGACTGATAAGGGTAACCCCTCGCTTTCTTATTCATGGCATCACGTATGCTTCCTCTAAGCCACAACGCTAAAAAGGGACTCAAATGAATGGTATAAATCCTTATATTACGTTGAATAATGGTGTGAAAATGCCCGCTCTGGGATTGGGTGTTTATCAGGCCAAACCTGAAGAAACTACCGAGGCGGTGAAGAAGGCACTGGAAACCGGATATCGGCTTATCGATACCGCTGCGGCCTATTTTAATGAACGTGAAGTCGGCGCCGGGATCCGTCGGTCGGACGTAGACCGCGACGATATCTTTATTGAAACTAAATTGTGGATTTCCGACTATGGCTACGATTCTGCTCTTCGCGCCTTTGATGTCAGTCTGAATAAATTAGGCATTGAGCAACTGGACCTCTGGCTGCTTCATCAGCCTCTGGCATCAGAATTTGAAAAGACCATTCAGGCCTATAAGGCGGCTGAAAAGCTGCTGGCCGAGGGGCGCGTGCGTGCCATTGGTGTATCCAACCTCACGCCCACTGAACTCGACAGATTGATTACAGAGACCAGTGTTGTTCCTGCGGTGAATCAGATCCAGGTTCATCCATATTATTCACAGGCGGAATGGCGTGCGGCTAACGACCACTATGGCATTATCACACAATGCTGGTCACCACTGGGTGGGTCTTATACCTACAACAATGCGGAGAAAAATCCTTTCGAAGATAAGGTAATCACTGACATTGCCAGAAAATATTCGAAGACGCCGGCACAGGTTATTCTTCGATGGCATCTGGATCACGGATATTCCGCCATTCCTAAATCTGTAAAACCCCACCGAATTGTCGAAAACTTCGACGTGTTTGATTTCAGGCTCACGGCTAATGAAATTAAAGCTATTGATGCGCTTGAAACAGGCGTTCGTGGCGGCCCGGATCCCGACTCACTGGATCTGGCAACCTATGGTTTCCAGATCCCTGACTGATGATTTTCCAGTGTAATGACAAAGGTGCGTAAATGCGCCTTTGTCATGGTAGTGGGTGAGCGCTAAACCGCTGCGATGCAGGCGACCATCACACATTAACTTAGCTGATTAAAGGCCGGAAAACTGCTCCGCCTCAAAGGGATCATTCTATGAAAGTTACAGAGCTGACGAGTCGCCAGCAGGCGATCGCTCCAATTTCTGCATTCACTGCGTTGGGCGATAATCATAAACTGAGAGCCGCACTGGAAGCAGGCCTACATGCTGGCCTGACTATTAACGACATAAAAGAAATACTGGTACAGCTTTATGCTTACCTTGGTTTTCCACGTGCGCTTAACGCACTTGGAACCTTTATGACCCTTGTGAATGAACGAAAAGAACAGGGTATAAATGATATTGCAGGTTCCGAAGCCAGCCCGCTGCCTGCTGGCCGATCCCTCCTTGAACTGGGCACATCTGTGCAGACATACCTGATAGGTGTGCCAGCCAAAGGGCCTGTATTCGATTTTGCTCCTGCTATTGATACGTACCTGAAAGAACATCTGTTTGGTGACATTTTTGGACGGGACAACCTCAGTTATGAAGATCGTGAGATTGCCACCCTTGGCGCACTTGCAGGCCTGGAAGGCGTTGAGCCGCAGCTAATGTCCCATTTCAACATTTCTTTAAACATTGGTTTGACTGAAACGCAATTAAGGGGGGTGATCGTCGCCCTTGAAAATTCGGCCTGTCCGGTCGTCGCTCAACGTGCAACGTCAGCCCTTGAGAAGGTGCTGGCAGCCAGTAAGTAAAATCTATGCAGCTTCTCTTTGTAGCGCAAAAGCTGCGTAATGGCATGATTATTAAAAAACAGTGAGGCCGATTTGATGGCTTTCGCGACGTGATCTCGTAAGCCCTGACCTAAAGGAATATGGCAATAATCTGGAATGCGGGGCCCATGCCTTTAATGACTTAAAAATAAAGGCATGTCCTGACAAAGTCAGCAGGGCTTTCGATGCAATGTCCGCTTTTCGCTCATTGCAGACCTTATGATGTTGGCTTCAGTCCGCTCCGTGCCACATCCAGATGCTCTCAGCTTTCACCGGCAAGCTGGTTATGCAAATTAAAGCTTTCCATAGCGTGACGTTGCCTGCAGCGGGCCACTTGTTCCGGAGTGAAACCCATCAGCTTTTATCCGCAACCGCTGCCCAGCGAACCGGCTGTTCGGGAAGATAATAGGTATCAGGATGTTCGTCCTGCAGCCTCAGATAGTTTTCAACATCGCTGAGCTGCCAGCTCGAATATATAATGTTTGAAAAACCTACGTTAAACATATCTATAGTTGACATAACCTGATCAATGTAATCATAGGAGCACTGGTATATTCTCACTTGAGAATGATTTTCACAGGAAAGGACCTGAGGGGCTGGGCTGAATATCCTGATTATCGGATCCGAATAGAAACCTTTCCCCGACCGCTGATTAAATCGCAGAGCGAAGTTATGAGAAAGTGGTAAATAAATGACTTTCTCATCAATTAAGGGACAAAATACATTAGGGGAAACAGTAAAAACTGGTCTTGGTTCGGTACTGTTTAATTCATGGCCGGTATGAAAAACATCAATGCCGTAAATACCGGAGAATATCTCGTCCCTCAAATAGGCAGCTGTTCCTACGGGCGTCGGTTTTTTTTGCAGAGCCAGCAAGGAATAAACAACAAACATGGCATGTGCTTTTTCCTCCACTTCGGATGAGGAACCAGCGATGCGCATCAGTTTTTGGTAAATAGGCTCAGAGGCAAGAGCAGGTTGTGTTACAGGAAGTGAAAGCGCTGTTGATATATGTTCGTCAATGTTATTAAGCAAAGGGTTTATCAACGTTGCTTTTACTTTATCCTTGTCAGGAAATCGACTTTGCGGGTTATTAAGGTTAAGTATCATCTGTAAAACAGCAAAGCTTGACAGTTTTTCCACTGGAAAGTCATGTATATGGCAATTTGCCAGACGGGCAAATTGATGATGCTGCACAAGCTCCCGGACAAGAACGGACATATCCTGTTCATACTCGCTGAGCTCATGCTCAATATCGAAAAACTCACCTGTATCACCATCCTTCAGACGAAAACAGTCCTTACAGATGGCTACGCTGGATATGGGTAGCGGGATATCCTTGATGTCATTTTCGCCTTCCGCACTGGGCACCACGACATGACACCAGACACGCTGTTTATCCTTCGGCATCAGTGCCGTGTCATCACTACGAAAGTTTCGCAGAACCCACTGCGAAAGAACATGCTGGTTTCTGGTGTATGCCATGTTTTCCCTTCTGACTCTTGTTTCAGAACCCGGAGATTATCTGATAACGCTTAACTCTTTTGAGAGCTGATACTTCCATTCAGACTTCGGTATTCTGATAAGGCCTGAAAGATCACCGGGAAATTCAACACCTTCCTCTACGATCGCCGCGACATTTTTACGTGAGAGTTTGGAAATAAGCCACCCGTGTTCGAATACAACATTTTGTCGTGCCCGGTCACTCAATTCCGCATCATTTTTGGCCTTGCCCTTATCACAGGCAGTATAAAGCACAACGGCATATGAAACCGTATCGATATGCTTTTCCAGTTTTTCTATAATAGTCAGTCCTTCATTTATCTCATGATGAAGAATGACAGGCTCGAACCCTTCTTTGCTGAGAAAGATAAAAACTTCATTTTTTAAGTGTTCATCATGCCCATGAACAATGAAGACTTTCTTTTTTACATTACGTACTGAATCGCTTGCCATTGTAGTTAACCCACTAACCTGTTCAGTGGTTTTAATGGTATTTATACTAACAGAATGTCCGGCGAACGATGAATTATTGTAGCTCGAAAGCATGTTCATCATTTCACTCTGTAAATATTGACGTCTTCTATCCCATCCACCACTGCCTCCCTGGACGTTTAAACCCACGCTATTCTTCACTGCTGCAGGAGTTTGGGAGAAGTGTATCCAAGAAGGGATAGTCATGACATTGTTCAGTTCAAGGATTTTCTGGCGCAATGAATGATAGGCAGTAACATGCTTCTCGGGGTGAGATGCATCATCATTAACGATGGTAATACATAATGCAATGAACGACTGCACTAGGGAAATAACTGACTCCGGAACCGCCGTTGAGGTGGACGATATAACGTGTCCCGTAGTTGCTTCTGTCGTTCGTCTAACCTCTGCCTGATAACCTGCGGGAATACTCCCTAATCCCTGCCTGAAATTTGGCTCGATAACGACATACTCTTCAACACCACCATGCGGCATACTTCGGATAAGAAGATCACCTTCTCCAATAGCAATATCGCTTCGATGAATGTATATCTTATCCTTCTGAACGCTCCCCTTTATCCCATCGGTTCTGCTTCCATCCCGCTTAACAAGGGATAAACTGTCACGCATTAAATGTGCTAAGGCCATGTATTACCCCGGAAATAGTCATACAGATTTGGGCGTTAGCATAGCAGATGGAATGAATAACTTCTCGCTCTCAATTCTTTCCCGAACGCTACCCGCGAACAACAAAGTGAGAACAGGCCTTCAACCAGAGCACTGAAAGAAGCACATCCGAATCCGAATGAACTGATACAATTTATGGCTGAACCTTATGACTGGTACCAAGGGGAGCTGGATTTTACTTGGGAGATTGACTTGTGGGGACACATCAGCCGTGCTGTGAAAGCCTCTGAAGCTGACAGCGATCCTCAGAAGGCGCTACTTGAGTTTGCCCCGGTTAAGCATTATGGGTGATGTGGTAAACGGTTACTGGATTCTGCGGGGTATTCAGCAGCAAATTGAACTGGCTAAGGATAATGAGAATACCCTCACTGAACGTTTGATGCTGATCAAAGCCCGCACCGATGGCGGAGCTCTTGATGAGACTGATTTCGAACGCCAGCGCAGCGAACTGGCCGCGACAATAGCAAATCTAATAGAGCTGCAGTCACAGAAAGGTGTGGCGACAAACCAGTTGCTTCTTATGCTGAATGAACACCCCGGTGCACTTAAAGATTTGCTCCAGTACAAATCAGACAGCCTGTTGCCAGGCGCTTTACCTCAATTAGCACTGGGGATTCCTTCGGATGTCGCCTTAAACTGGCCTGATATCATGGCCTGTTTATATCGACTGCTTCAATATGCCTACAGGGGTAAGGTGACTTCGAGCCTGCAAGTGGACACAGGTGGATCGGCGAGGTAATGTCTTTAAGGGGATCATTTAGTCATTATTTGACAGTATCTTGAGGGATTTAGAGTGCGCGTTAAATCTATTAAGTTGACCAATTTCAAGAAATTCAAAGATGATCATCTTGAGTTCAACGATGACGTAAACATCTTTGTAGGCGATAACAATGCCGGTAAAAGTACGATTCTGGAAGCCTTGGAAATAGTTCTTAATTACAACTATCGTGGCCGTCCCTTTAACAGCGAGTTCACACCTGATATTTTCAACAAGGATGCTGTTCAGCAGTTCTTGGCTTCAGACAAATCAGCCAAGTATCTGCCTAGCTTGACGCTCGAGGCATTCATCGACGGAGTGCCTGAATATCGAGGGTCGAACAATTCCTTGAAGGTCGATGCTCAAGGGATCACGGTGCAAGTGCGCTTCGATGCTACGCTTGAGGACGTGTATGCTGACTACTTGCAGACAAAACCTAATATTACAAGCATTCCGATCGAGTTCTACAAGCTGGAGTGGTTGGATTTCGGATGGAATCCCATTAAGGCTGTAGACAAGAAATTCAAGGCATTGTACATCGATCCGACACGCATCCATCCAACTTTGGGTAAGAACCAGTACATCTCGACCATTTTGAACACTGCTTTGAACAAAGAGGAGCTGGTTAAACTGACTCTCAATTATCGCGAGAACCAGCAGGTGTTCAACAACTCGGGGGAGGTCAAGATGGTCAACACTGGCTTAGATACTGACCACTTGATTACGGACAAAAAACTCTCCATTGTCGCGAGTACCTTGCCTGCAGGATCTATACAGACCAGTCTTCAACTTGAAGTGGATGACGTACCTTTCCAATTCATCGGTAAGGGCGAGCAGAGTAATGTGCAAATCAAACTCGCGATTCAGAACAAATCGAAGGATATCGACTTGGTGATGATGGAGGAGCCCGAAAACCATCTTTCGCACACTAACCTTAATAAGCTGGTGCACTACATCGAGAGGCAGCGGGGTACCAATATGTTCTCAACAAGCTGAGCATTGATAAAATCTGCCTTATTCAGTCGGGATATAAGCGCCTTCATAACCTTGATCCTACCGTCGTTAAAACCCTTAAGCGGTTGCCGGGCTATGATACCTTGCGTGTGGCATTGTCGCGCAAGGTGATCCTCGTAGAGGGTCCGTCGGACGAGCTGGTGCTCAAGAAGATCTACCTCCGCAAACACGACCGCCTGCCGGAGCAGGACGGAATAGATATCATTGTGGTGCGCGGAGTCGGGTTCGATACTTTCATTTCCGTGGGCATGGAGATTGGTACCAGTATCAACGTGCTCCGGGATAACGATGGAGCCTATGATGAGAACGTCGTGAAGGCCCGTGACTCCTATGCTGCCTATCCCAATATCAAGCTCATCTCTTCTGCGAAAAATGAGGAGTTTTCGCTTGAGCCAGCGATGATTTATGCCAATGCATCAGACTTAAAAACGCTGAATGCTTTCGCTAAGGAAGTGTTATCCAAACAGACCTACAACCTCTATGCAGAGGTTGCTGGCTTGAACAAACGGCGCGAATTTCTGATTGAATGGTTTCGAAGTGTTAGGGGGAACGGTAAGGGCGCTCGTAAAGTCGATTCGGCTATCAAGCTGTTTGATGGGAACCTAGATTTCAAGTATCCGGCCTTCCTCGATGAGGTATTCAACTTTGGCTAACGAATTTTGGATCGCCGGAGCAGGATCAGGTAAAACCTATAAAATTATCCAGGACGCTATTAAGGTGATAGAGGATGGAGGGCGTGTATTGGTGGTTACCTACACTACGAACAACCAAGCCGAGCTCCGTTCTAGTTTCGTGGAACTATATGGCAAAAGCAGTGATGATTTTGTCGTAAAAGGCCTATTTTCCTTTTATCTGGAAGACTTAGTGAGACCCTACCAAAATGTCGTGTTCCCTGAGCGCATTTCCACCACAGCGTTCACCGAGCATAACCCTCACTTGAGGCCTGGTACGAATAATTGGCATCCCAATAGGGGAGAAAAAATTGGTGGGGCTCTAAACCCACTCCACTATCTGACCCCCTGCAAGACAAAAGCATATACCGGCCTACTAGCTAAGCTGGCTACCAGGATCGCCAGCTCGACAAAGAATGCTCCTGCCAAGAGGTTGAAAGATATTTATCATCGGGTCTTTTTCGATGAGGTTCAGGATTTAGTTGGTTGGGATTACGATGTTATCAAAGCGCTAAGTAAAATAATGCCTGACACGATTTGCTGTGTCGGCGATTTCCGTCAAACTATTTACACTACTACCTTCGGCCATAAGGCACCGCAAACTCCTGCGCAAAAGATCCACTATTTTCAGAAGATGAATTTTGAGCAGCGCTCTCTTCCGAGAAACCGCAGATGTATTCAAAAAATCTGCGATCTGTCCGATACGATTCATGCAGGTCTCTATGAAAAGACTCTGTCAGAGGTGGAAAATGTTCCTGAAGAGATGGTCCATCATTACGGTGCCTTCGTCATCATACCTTCACAGGTGAGCGATTATCTCGCCATGTTCAAACCTCAGGTTCTGCGATGGTCATCATCCATGGGGAGAGCCTATTTGCCGCCTGACTTGGCCTGTCACACCTTTGGCTCCAGCAAAGGTCTCGGTTTCGATCGTGTCCTGATTATTTCACCGGAGAAACATCTCAAGTATCTAGGCGGCGACCTCAGGGTATTTGACAACGATAAAACTGAGGAGTCTAGAAACAAGCTGTACGTGGCTATTACCCGAGCTCGTTACAGCTTGGCGTTTGTCGTTGAGGAAGAGCATCTAGCAGATATCAAACTGCCACGTTGGGTTGGGCTCGTGTAAGTTGATGCTAACGTCTAACCATCTAACTTCCTTAACTTCCTTAACTTCCATTTTTCGCTGTGAGTTTAACGGGGCGATGCAACACTACCCTTAAAGAAGGAGGGCGCTGCTCCAGATGGGGGGGGCAGTGTCAAAGCGGACGTTGCCAACTTGATGCAATCATCAATAAGGAACCTAGTTCTTAGACAGTGTCATACCTGTAATTATTAGCCCAAAAATGTATGTCCTGATCTCTGAAAGCTGCTACAACCTGCTACATGTAGCAGGTTGTAGCAGGTTGTAGCAGGGTGCTGAGACACAATATCGGATTTTTACTGAGAAATATGTCAATTATGTTAATTGACATAGTGAGGATAAATACCTCACCCAGAGTGCTATTAACAGGCTAATCCGCCTAATCGTGGACACTGGCTTGTGCCAAAGTTGCGGTAACCACTGTGGACATCTTTAGTCCTAGTTTTCGCCAGATACGCCAGTCGAATCAGGAAATCCCAGTAGACTGGGTTACGATCCAAAGCATCGAAGATGCTAAACCTATAAACAGCATTTGGTGGGAATTCAGTTAATGTTGCGTAATCTTCGTGAGCAAGCCCTACAGCACTGCACCAGGCTTTCTGTATTCGGGTTGCCATATTTTTAGCATTGAGTTCTTGGTAGTTGCCTAGGTACCCATATACATCTGCATTAAACAACAACATCAGGTGATAATGGGGATGTACGCTTGCATCACGTTCCCTACACCACCCATAAGATGGAAATGTCGGGTTACCCGGTCTCTTGGACCGGTGATGATCTGCCCGTAACTGGCTTTTCAGTGACTCGAAGAAGCGAGTGATTGCCTGCGCATCATCGCGCTGGAAGCATATTGGTAGATCAGGCTCTCCCGGTACATAGGATTGAGCGAACCTTGTGTCAGTACGAATAGCTAGTATTCGGTTATGCTGCTCCAGTGTGCCGTAGACCATGTTGAGTAGTGGATTGAGAATATCGAGGTCAATAGGCGATCTATACTTTCTGGAGGCTATTTCTACCAAGTTATCGGTTTCTTCATTGGTAAGTGAATATAGTGATTCCATAATAATCCTTCATTCTGTAAATATTAATCATTAGGTAATGGGTAGCCCTCACGCTACCCATGTGATGTTGGATATAATCCCTGTAGGGGGTGTTACTCTTGATGATTACTTGTACAGGAGTAGAACATTATTGATAAAGGTATAGAACATTATTGATAAAGGTATATTACATATACCAATTAAAACTCATGAGCTGTCCTCCTAAATAATTTAAGATGAATCCTTAGTGTTACTCAGTTTAAGAACAAAATAAATATTAATCAGGAAGAGCCTGCTTACTCTGAAGTTATTCAGGTAAACGTAGTTTACTCATCGCAACTGTTCCTGAATCTAACAACGGGATATTAGTCTTTTCAGCTAGTTCACTAGGTTCCATTTTGGAACCAATAAATTTGACATAATTAACCCCACCTCGTTCAAATAGTTGTACTATTCCTTCAGATTCAAGTTTTTCTAAAGCAGAATTCAGACTTTCTGAACGCCTGACTGAATATGGACCTTTTTTAATGATATCATTCCTCTTGAAATCGTAAGAACCATTACTAACAAGATGCTCCTCCATGAACCATACCAATTTTTCTGCAGTTGTAGGTTCTCGGGTAGTATCGACCTTAGTGATAAGGTGATTAATAATCCATTGTGTTATTTTAGTAGCTGACATTAAAGTTTCCTTGGTAATTATTGGTGAGTCGGGTGTAATAAACATTTGCATTACTGCTGCGATTCTCGTAGCTTGTTCCATAATTCTTGAGGCGAAATCATCATAGTGATGCAACTCCTCTCCTTTTTGCATTAGTTCCCTGATTCGTTTACTTTGTGTATCCCATGACGCTTTCGCCTCTTCAGATAAAGTAATACAGATACGTTCTTCATTTTTTTCTCTACGCTCTATCCCGTCTTGCAAATGCTTAACGAGAATAGAGAAAAAACCATCAAGTCCTGGTTCATCAGACCATGAACACGCATCAGGGATGTTGCATAGTTCAGGAAGTTGCTCCAGATCAATCAATAGTAAACGCGCTAAGAATCCTGATTTTCTTAATTTTTTCCCCCGCTTACTTATAAAGTCGTTAAACAATTCAGGCTGTAACAACAGCAATACGGTCAGCCGGACATCATCAACATCGTAGCTGTCACGATAAGCTCTGCTGTCAGAGATTCTCCCTTCTCCCCAAAGAGAGTTAAAAATTGATATATTGCGAAAAAGATTGCTGTCAATCACCCCACCGGCTTCATCAGAGCCGAGCATCAATGATGGAGAACCCAGCGCTAATGCCTTTCTAAGTCCCTCACTTGTCGAATCATTTTTAGTAAGATACTTTCTTTCTGGGACAGATGGTTTTCTTCTTTGGCACTCCTCCAGCGCCTCAAGTGCCTCAGTTACATCAACCTTCTGACGAACAGCTTTGCCAAATTGTTTTTTAAGCTCTTTTAGCTCGGTTTCCCAGGATACTAGTTTAAGCTTATGAATTTTCTCTTTTAACAGAAAATCATTTCGCAGCTCTTTTTCCAGTTGATAAATTTCCCCCATCAACAGCCTGAATACCGTTGATTTCCTGCTACCTGAGCGTGCCAATAGCATCAGATAAAGTGATGTAAAGGTTCTCCCATTTTTAAGCTGAATATCAAATTTGTCCTGGCAGGCAAGTGCCATTACCCCAAGTAACACTATTAAAATAAGTTCAGCGGCGGCTCCTGTTTTATAATGTATGTAGCTTATTAACCGTTGTGCAAAAGTGGGAAGCGTCTGGAACTTTAGTCCAAATTCTTTATTTTGCGTTGATCTGTTTTTTTTAGACATACATCCTATCTAACTCCTCTTTATAATTAATTAATAAGACTACGATGTAACAGCCATTCATCAATTTCTGATTCAAGCCATCCAACTGATTGTGTTCCAAGCTTTCTTTTCTTCGGAAAAGTTGGATCATATCGTGGCGACCTCGGGTTCAACCAGTCATAAATTGTGGCTCGCGAGATACCTGTTTTATGGATAACAGCAGGTAAGCGGAGTATCCTGACTGCTGATGAAGTGTTCATACTAGTTTGCCTCTTGTTAGCTCAGTTTGGTTCCCGCAAAGAATAGCTGCAAGGATTCTTCGAAAAAATACGGCTAGCAAAGGTTTATTTTTAACAGGTTTAACTTGTTGATATTGTGGGGCTAAATGTTTTCTATTGAAATTTTTAGTGAAGAAATTAGTCGGAAACGCAGTGCTCTCTCCAGTGAGATTAAAGACTGTGAATGGCGCATGTATGCCCAAATTCTGGATGAAAAGCATACATACATGCAGGCTGAACTGACCATGATGAAAGAGCGGGCCTGGAACTCCAAGAAATTTGGTCCGGGAATATTATTGTATTCATCCTCTTATCTGAAAAAACATAGGTACACTGACTCTCATAAGGACTTTCCATCAAATGAGAAAAGCATCGAGTTAGCTACGCTTATTGAACGTTATTGGAGTTCATTAGAGGCTGAACTTCTGAGGGATAATGTTGCTGTCATTATCCCTGAATATATCTCTATGGATGAACTCTTTAAATTTCATCTTAGGTATGCACAGAAGTGCTATAAATGGGGTGAATTAGTTATATCAGACAATGAGGATGTTGCATTTGAAGCATTTAAAAAAGCATCTGAGTTATTTGATAAAAGCATGGGGATGGTTTGGTATAAAACTTCTGTAGATAAACGAAATAAACTTTTAAGTATCAGAAAGGAGTCTGGGCGAAAAGGAGGGATGAAAAAAGCTGAAGTTTATGGAATTATCCAAGGAAAGCTTGTGGAGCTTATTAATGTTTTAGCCCCAGAGCAGGGATGGGGAAGTAAAGCTGCTGCCGTGAGAGTTCTCATTGAACCTTTGTGGGAATTTGTTGAGGAATCAGATTTTATGATTGATAACCAAAGTAAAAAATATAGATTAGCAACTGCTAGTCAAGATGCTTTAGCTGAAACTATCATAAAATCTTGGTCGCAAAATAATGAAAGTATTAAACAAGCTTTTGATGCGAATGTAAGAAAAAAATAATCAGTTATTAATCGGAGCTTCGGATTTGAGTGAAAGACATAAGCGCCAGTTTGAGGCGCTTATATAAATACTATCCGACGAGCCTTATACCTCGAATGCCATCTCCAATCATACTTCCGTGGTCAGCAGCCATAACGAAGTCAGCCCACCACTGCATCATCGGGCGTCTCTGCTCAAGATAATCGCTGCGGTTATATGCTCGACGTACCTCATTCTTATCCACGTGGGCCAGTGCTGCCTCAATAACATCAGGCGGAAAGCCTTGTTCATTAAGGGCTGTACTGGCGATAGATCGCAGACCGTGTGAAACGAGTACTCCACCAAAACCTGCGCGTTTTAGCGATGCGTTTACGGTCTGACTGTTCATAGGTTGGTTTGGCTTGATGCGGCTGGGAAAGATAAATTCTCGATTTCCACTTAACGGCTTCATCATCTCTAGTATCGCAATTGCTTCATCTGACAATGGAACAGTATGGTCACGGTTCATTTTCATGCGTGCTGCAGGAATCTTCCACTCTTGTGCTTGTATGTCTATCTCTTCCCAGCGAGCTTCAGCCGCTTCGGCAGGGCGGGTAATAGTAAGAAGTTGCCACATGAACAGGCAGCGTGTGGAAAGGCTAATGCTGGCTGTTCGCATTGTCTGCATCAGTTGAGGTAGCTGATCCGGTCGAATGCTGGGCATGTTCTTTTTCTGAGGCTTCTCGAAGGCTTTACCAATATTAACGCTGGGAACAGCATCAATCAGCCCTGTGTTTTGGGCATAGATCATGACCTCATTAATGCGCTGGCACAGGCGACGAACGGTTTCCAGTGCTCCTCTGGCCTGAACCGGTTGGACGGCCTGAACCAGTGTGTGAGCTTTAATATCTGTAACGCTAACGTCGCCAATCGCAGGAAAGACATCTCTTTCAAGAGAACGCCAGATATCTTCCGCATAGTCCTCTGTCACACTAGCTTTCTTCACATTCCACCAACGTTCAGCTACGAGCTGGAAAGTATTGGTTTTGGCTTCCAGCGAACTGCGAAGTTGTTCTTGCTGATGTTCCTGTGGATCGATTTGTTTCGCCAGGAGAGAGCGAAACTCTGCTCTGTAGTTTCTGGCATCGGCAAGGGTAACTGACGGGTAGGGACCAATACTCTTCTTCGCTCGTTTCTTAGTAACAGGGCGAATGTAGCGAAACTGCCAGATTTTACTTCCGCTGGATTTGATGAGTAGCTCAAGACCATCGCCATCATAGAGAACGTAGTCCACTTCTTTGGGTTTAGCAGATTCGATTTCCTTAACGGATAGAGGTTTGGTTTGTCTTGCCATTGCCGGGTTTCCATAGTTTTAGGCACCTCAAAAACAATATAGCTTTATGAGGTGCCTAACAAGGTGCCTAAAAGGTTCGGATTTAATTAGTTGGCATCAGACTTCGCGGGACAAATTCAAGGCACAAAAAAGCCCGCAGGGCTTGCGCCGTGTGGGCTCTTAGGACTTCATCGGATGACTCTGGTAATCACCGATGGAGAATTTTGGTGGAGCTGGGGGGATTTGAACCCGCAAGCGTTATTCCCTAACTTCATGAATTTAAGTGATTTAAAATCTCACTATTAACCTAAGTGCATTTCACGTGCGTTTTGCTGTCTCTCCTCAGTCCGCTTTAGCTTCCAGTTTGGGAGTTGAACTCGCGTCCTGTATTCCCGTTGTATGCCTCCAGATAGGAGCCATAATGTCGGAAAAGCATTTCTGGTCCTTTATGCCCCATTTGCCCTGCTAACCAGAATAGGTTCGCCCCTTGGCTGATATGGCGTGTCGCAAAGGTATGCCTAGTTTGATATGGGTTACGATATCGGATCCCCGCTTTCCGGTATTTACCGCGCCCTGCATCAACCGGGCGTGACCCGTGTTCATTTGGAACAGCCCACCGCGGATATTGAAGCTAAAACGGGAGCCGCGCCTTATTGCAGCGCGATCACCTTGAGCTTGCTGGGGGGAGGCGATGTATAGAACGTTACTTCCTCTCAATGCGTTCGCCTCAGAA
>NZ_KV824186.1:0-93331 GCF_001816025.1 Hafnia sp. HMSC23F03 | reverse complement strand
ACGCCTTCACGGATGTATCAATGAAGCTCGGTATCAACAGGCGGGCGGAATATTACACTGCAGTCCCACTAACGACAGGCGATCGAAACATTTCACCACAGCCCCACGAATTCTCACTCCACACTATTATTCCCCTTCACTCTCGAATATTCTTACTCTGCTAACTTTTTATTAACAGGAGTCACGAATGTCTTCTCATGATGAGTATCTACAGCGCGCATTAGCGTTGGCGGCGGAGAGCGTTGAGCAGGGCGGGCGTCCATTTGGTGCGGTGATCGTACGTAATGGAGAGGTTGTCGCCGAAGCGGTGAATACCATTCATCTTAACGGTGATCCAACGGCACATGCCGAGCTGAACGGCATTCGTGATGTTTCTACGCGCCACGGCAGTACTGCGCTGCGTGAGTGCGTGGTCTATGCAAGTGGTCAGCCTTGCCCAATGTGTTTGAGTGCCATGTATCTGACCGGTGTGCAGGCGGTGTATTTCGCCAACGGTAATCAGGATGGAGAAGACTATAAACTCTCTACTGCAGCGATTTATCAGCAACTGCAGTTACCGCTAGAACAGCAAACTTTGCCAATCCATCATTTACCGCAGTTGAATGGCCGTAAGCTGTATGAACGTTGGGCGCAAAAGCAGTCATGAGCCAAACACAAAAACATGGTTTGATGTTGTTAGTTTTGGTGTTGATCGGCCTGAACATGCGCCCGTTGTTGACGTCTATTGGTCCATTGCTGCCACAGTTACGCGAAGCCAGTGGGATGAGTTTCACTGCCGTTTCGTTGTTAACCGCGCTGCCCGTTGTTGCGATGGGCGTTTTAGCGTTGGCGGGCGGTTGGGTTGATCGCCATTTCAGCGAGCGTAATAGCGTGGCATTGAGCCTGTTGGCCATTGGCGTGGGGGCTTTGCTGCGTGAACTGGCGCCGCAAAGTCTATTGCTGCTGAGCAGCGCGTTGCTTGGCGGTATTGGCATTGGGATTATTCAAGCGGTAATGCCTGCGGTGATCAAACGAACATTTCAGCGGCGTATGCCATTGGTGATGGGGCTGTGGTCAGCGGCACTGATGGGCGGTGGTGGCTTAGGCGCGGCGTTAACGCCTTGGTTGGCGGAGCATAGCGACGTTTGGCATCGTTCTTTAGCATGGTGGGCGTTGCCAGCACTGGTAGCGTTAATCGGCTGGTGGCCGCAGAGTAAATCGCTCAACCAGCCGATAAAATCGTCGCAATTAGCGCAGCCATTGCGGCTACATCTTAGTCCACGCGCGTGGACGCTGGGTCTGTATTTTGGGCTGATCAACGGCGGTTATACCAGCTTGATCGCATGGCTTCCACCTTACTATATGCAGCTTGGTGCCACCGCACAGTTCAGTGGTAGTTTGCTAGCGTTAATGACGGTAGGGCAGGCGGCGGGCGCGCTCATTCTGCCGATGTTTGCGCGTAAACAAGATCGGCGCAGCCTATTGATGGTGGCGCTTACGTTACAACTGATAGGTTTCTGCGGATTTATCTGGTTGCCACTCCAGATGTCGGTACTGTGGGCGGTAGTGTGCGGTTTTGGGCTCGGTGGCGCTTTCCCGCTGTGTTTAGTTCTGGCACTCGACCATTCACCTCAGCCAGCCATTGCGGGGCGTTTGGTGGCCTTCATGCAAGGTATTGGTTTTATCGTCGCCGGGCTATCGCCGTATCTTTCCGGTTTACTGCGTAGTTTAAGCGGTAATTTCCTGCTGGATTGGATGTTCCATGCTGTGCTGGTAGTTGGGCTTATGCTACTGACGCTGCGCTTTGTGCCGTCGCATTATCCACGAGAATGGGCACTGAGCCGTCATTAAAAAATCGCCAGCGTTTAAGGCGCTGGCGATTGTCTTTGGCGTCAAAACGGCTAGTTCAAGGAGACCGTCAGCTCGCTGCAGCCTTGCTGTGGGGTAATGATAATACCCATTTCGTCAGACTGTACTGAACCGTTGGTCGCGGCGCTCACGCTGTGAATATTGCGTAAGCACAGACTCCAGTTGCGCGCGTTACCTGTGCCGCTGACATGGAGTTGCTTGCCTTCGCGTCGTACGTTAAGCGTGAACTGAGTACTGCCGTCGGCGGCAGGGATCACTGCTTGAGCCAGTGCGCCGTCTTCGAGGGCGAACAGATGGAAAGCAGTGCTATCGGTATAGTCGTAATCTGGTTTTTGGCTATTATTCCCAATCGCAATCAGGCTATTTGGGCGCACATATAGCGGCAGGCTGTTGAAGTCATGGCGCTCTTTACGCCAGCCGCCAGTGACTTCTTGGTTGGTGTACAAATGTGTCCAACGCCCAGTTGGCAAGTAGACGCTAACGTCACCGTTTTCGCTGAATACCGGTGCAACCAGCAGCGAATCTCCCAACATGTATTGGCGGTCCAGATAATCACAGCCCGGATCGTCGGGGAACTCTAGCATCATGGCGCGCATCACCGGTGAACCCGTTTCCGCTGCCTGCGCAGATGCAGCATACAGATACGGCATCAGGCGGCATTTCCACTCGGTGAAGAAGCGCACTACGTCGCAGGCTTCGTCATCATATGCCCATGGCACACGATAAGATTTGCTACCGTGCAAGCGACTGTGGCTGGAGAGCAAACCAAACGCGCACCAACGTTTGTAGACGTGAGCTGGCGCGGTATTTTCGAATCCGCCGATATCGTGACTCCAAAAGCCAAACCCAGACAGCCCTAACGACAATCCTCCACGCAGGCTTTCAGCCATGGATTCATAGTTGGCGTAGCAGTCACCGCCCCAGTGCACAGGGAATTGCTGCGCGCCCACGGATGCCGAGCGTGCAAACAGCACCGCTTCATCTTTACCCAATTCCTGTTGTAAGACTTCGTAGACTAACTTGTTGTAAATAAACGCATAGTGGTTATGCATTTTTTGTGGACATGAACCGTCGTGCCATATGACATCCGTCGGAATACGTTCGCCGAAATCGGTTTTGAAGCAATCCACTCCCATATGAATCAGGCGTTTCAGATGGCTGGCATACCAGTCACAGGCGGCTGGATTCGTGAAATCAACAATCCCCTGTCCTGGTTGCCATTTATCCCACTGCCATACGTCACCGTTCGGGCGTTTAAGCAGATAGCCTTTTTCCATCCCCTCTTTGAACAGCGGAGATTTTTGTCCGATGTAGGGATTAATCCACACGCAGATTTTTAACCCTCGCGCTTTCAAGCGTTTGAGCATGCCTTGCGGATCGGGGAAGGTTTCTGGATCCCACTCAAAATCACACCATTGGAATGCCTTCATCCAGAAACAGTCAAAGTGGAATACGTGTAGTGGCAGATTGCGTTCCGCCATGCCGTCGATAAAGCTATTGACGGTTTTTTCGTCGTAGTTAGTGGTGAATGAAGTGGTTAGCCATAGGCCGAATGACCACGCAGGCGGCAGCGCTGGGCGGCCTGTTAGGCGAGTATAGCGATCGAGAACCTGTTTCGGCGTTGGGCCGTCAAAGATTAGATATTCCAGATATTCGCCTTCCACGCTGAACTGCACTTTCGAGACTTTTTCTGAGCCTATTTCAAATGACACGCATTCGGGATGATTCACCAGCACGCCGTAACCGCGGTTGGTTAAGTAGAATGGAATATTTTTGTAGGCTTGTTCAGTACTGGTGCCGCCGTCTCGGTTCCAAGTTTCAACATTTTGCCCGTTTTTCACGAAAGCAGTGAATCGTTCACCTAAGCCATAGACGGTTTCACCGACGCCTAAATCGAGACGCTCATACAGATGCGTTTTGCCATCTTTAGCGTTCTGAATATAGCCGTTGGATTTCGCGACGCTGCCAGTAATACGTTCGCCGTTGCGTAGAAAATCGAGCGCCCAATTTTCACCTTTGGTGACTCGTACGCTGAGATTTCCGCTATGCAGTGCCGCAAAACTATTCGTGTCTTCCATCCGAATGAGATGTTCGGTGGAATGAGTTAAAGGATATTGTGGCCCGCGTTCCACTCGTCCAGCAAAGTGTGCGATGCGTACACCGATCACGCCTTCCTGCGGGGAGAAGAAACGCAGCGTAAACAGAGGTGTGTCTAGCTGTGCAGAGCGAGCGCTCGCGTCGCGCGGGGCGGCATAGACGATCATCTCACGGTCATGTTGTTCCACCTCAAATACATATAATGGGTGGATCAGGCTGAGCCCTTCTTGGATGAGCCAGTTACCGTCACTGATTTTCATGACTTAAGTCCTCTGATGTTTTCATCTCTTGATTGAATTCTTGTTCGTTGCGTCGTACACCTGCGGCCAGCTCTTTTAAGATGCGATTGATGAAAGGTGTACGTAGGGTATAAAGGCGAGCCGCAATCACGGCGCTAAGGAAGTAGCAAATGGCTGGAACCAGCGTGAATAGGGCAATAATGCTGACCATGGTGGCGTTATTTTGGGTTGCAGCGCCGGATTGGTAGCCTGAGCCCGCGAGCATCCAGCCAATCAACGCACCGCCGAGTGCCAGACCCAGTTTCAGAACGAATAACGTACCGGCAAAGCTGATCCCTGTGAGACGTTTTCCGTTTTTCCATTCGCCGTAGTCAACCGTATCGGACATCATCACCCATTGAATCGGAGTGACTAACTGATGCAGGATGCCGATGATAAAGATGAATACAAACATGGTGATATTCGCACCGAGAGGCACAAAGAACATCGCCACGCTCAATACCGTTAAAATCGCGTTGGTCCACCAGAATACGCTTACTTTGCATTTCCAGTCAGTCAGCGGCTTGGCAGCAGCGCTGCCGAGAAGATTGCCAACGCAGTAAACGGTTAAGAACACGGTAAATACGGGGGGATTGTGAAGTAGGGATAGAAGGTTAAACAACGCTGAGCCTTCTGGTGGAGCACCAAGCACATAGGTGACGTAGTACATCATTGCCCCACCGCGCACAGACACCGCCAAAATATTAAGGATGGTCAGCAGGCCGACGATACGCCATTGATCATTGCGCATGATATCTCTGAGATCTTCACGCATGCTGCCTTGAGTCGCGCCTTCATCGCTAATACGTTCTTTGGTGGTAGCGAAACAGATAGCCAACATGAATACAGCGACAAGGGCGAGTATCGCAATACCCCCTTGAAAACCGAAAGCCTGATCGCCTTTACCGACGAAATTGACCAGTGGCATCATGAGCACGGTACTTAGCATGCCACCGGCGGTCGCCAGCACGAAGCGATAGGACTGTAGGGAAATACGCTGTGTTGGATCGGCAGTGATAACGCCGCCTAGTGCGCAATATGGAATGTTGACGACGGTGTACATAAGCGTTAGCAGCGTATAAGTACATGCGGCGTAAACCATTTTTGCCGTTAGGCTAAGATCTGGCGTGCTGTAGGCGAAAACACAGACGATGCCGAATGGAATGGCGGCGAATAGCACATAGGGGCGGAACTTCCCCCAACGGGTACGGGTGCGATCGGCCACCAAACCCATGACGGGGTCGGAGATGGCATCCAGCGCTCGAGCAACCAAAAACATGGTGCCAACGAAACCGGCTGGAATACCAAAAATATCTGTATAAAAAAACATCATGTAAAACATGACATTATCAAAAACGATATGGCTAGCGGCGTCGCCTAGTCCATAACCGATTTTTTCCCGCATTGACAGAATATGGTTGCTCATATATCCCTCTGAGGCGCATCTAGTGTGAATTCAATACGCCATTTTTAGAGCAAGGATATATCGCTAACCATTGTGTTTTTTGGTTCTGAAATTATGTTTTGTGTTTTATGTGATCAAGGTAACCGGTTTTAAAACAGAGTTATTATAGGAAAAGATGAGACGCAGTTAAGTTATTAGCTGCGTCTATGTTTTAGGCATGTGTACGCCAGAAATCGTAATAGATGTGGTCTACCTGAAAATCAACGTTGGCGCTATCGCCGGTCAGCTTCCAGCCTAGATGAAAGGCAAAGTCAAAGGCGACGCCCAGACCTTTACCACTCAGCAAGTTGCCGTCTTCAACGATCTTTTCATCCACGTATATGCCGTCTTTCACATCCTGATAAAGTTCGCCAGAGCAAGTATAGCGGCGTCCTTTGAGCAGGTTATTACCACCCAGCACGCGGGCAGCGGCAGAACAGATTGGGCAAATCCATTTCCCTGCTTCATCGTGGCGACGAATGAATTCAACCACTAAAGGATTCGCTGCAAGATTAACGGTTCCTTCCGGCCCACCAGGTATCACAACGGCGTCGAAGGTTTCATCCATATTGCGTTCCAGAAGAGCATCGGCAAACATCCGAATATTGTGGTAGCTGGTGATTTCCAACATATCTTGGCAGGCTAACGTGGTGACGCTGATATTAAGGCGGCGCAGCACGTCGATGGTCATGATAGCTTCGGCTTCTTCAAACCCTTTAGCCAACAATACAGCGACTTTCTTAGACATGGTATCTCCTGCAAATTAGGGGCGGTGATTTATGCAGCGAAGAGTACCAAACTTGCATCGATAAAAATAAAACGATGTTTTGAATATGCCATGGGCGTCGCGAAACAAGGATTTATCCTTTAGCATTGCAGGGATTTCGGGGTATAATCGCCGACTCTCTCGATCTCCCAATGGAAGATCATCGTCCCCGGTGGGGCGGCTGGACTTCAAATCCAGTTGGGGCCGCCAGCGGTCCCGGGCAGGTTCGACTCCTGTGATCTTCCGCCAATTTGCCTCTCTGAACCCCACGTAATTCAATCAATCCTGTGTTCCTTTTATAAAACCAAATACAGTACCCGTCTTATCCACATTAGCAAGAGTAGGCTCGGCCTTACCAATTTCAACACCTTCCACTGTTATTCAATCAGTTTTCTTAATAGATAACTGAATCTCTGCGTACTCATTATGAAAAATATCCAGAGATGTGTAATGAGTGAAGGTATTATAAAAGTTAAACCACCGAAAATGAGTTTAGAGTAAAAATAATATTAGTGGGGCATGTTTATTGTTTTCAATTATCTCAATGTTTTACATCGAGTTACTGAAAATATATCGGATGTGATTTTATTTGCTTACGGATGGTTATTGTTTGAATAAGTTATGAGTAGCACTCTAATTAAGTCGAGTCGTGGACATATTACTGTACGTTACTTACGATGACTGTAGGTTTTACTTGCCATAGAAATAAGGGTAAATACATTCAAATTTGAAGATAATTTATTAATTCACATTACACTTTCTTGCGGATGTTTCATTTTAATTCTGTACTTTTCAATATATCGTGACAGGAGAGAGAAATGTTAAGCCCAAAATATTTATCAGAAAATGAACGTAAGCATGGCATGTATTTATTAGAACAAAGCATGGGATTTGTCTGGCAGGCAGCACTGCGAACGGCTGCATTACTGGGGGTTGCAGATTGTCTCAAAAATGGGGGTAAAACGGCAGAGCAACTCGGACAAGAATTACAGGTTGATGTGGAATTTTTATATCGAGTCATGCGCACATTAGCCTCTCGCGACGTATTTCAGGCCACTGCTGACGGCGTTTTTACGCTGACACCGGCAGCACAATTCTTATGTTCAGATACTCCGTATTCCTTGCGTGCCGGAGTGCTGATGTTGACGGATAAGACTCTCTGGCAGCCCGCAGGGGAAATGACAGATGTAGTGAAGGGAAAACCAGTATTTAATGATTTATTTGGTATGCCTTTTTATGAGTACTGGGGTAAGAAAAAAACGCCGTCAGGAGAAGATGGATTTCATGCAGGTATGTCATCCATGTCCAGCATAGAAAACGAAATCTTAGTTGATTATTACGATTTCCCGGAGAATGCAACGGTTGTTGATATTGCCGGTGGATTGGGGAATTTGCTATTGAATGTTTTACGCCGAAACCCATCATTACAAGGTATTTTATTTGATCAGCAAAACGTTCTGGCGGAAAACCGTCTGCACTTATTGGGTGATGATTCTCGCTGGGAAACTGTAGCTGGCAGTTTTTTTGAGTCCTGCCCATGCGCCGATATTTATTTACTAAAATATATTTTGATGGATTGGCCAGATACTAAAGCCAGTCAAATATTACAGACCTGCCGTAAAGCGATGAAAGCAGACTCCCGTTTATTAATTCTAGAACCCATTATTAAAGAACATGGTAACGAACCGGGACGATATGAAATAGATCTTATTTTGCTGTCAAGTTTTGATGGTGGACGGGCACGAACGGAGAAAGAGTATGCCGCCATGCTAGATAAAGTGGGGCTGAAGATAAATCGAGTGATTCACACCCCATCCTATTTATCGATCGTGGAAGCTATTCCTGCCTGACGGGAACGATGATGAAAATGACCGAACGCTAAGATGGTGTCTCCAGAATTCTGTGATCATTTTGTTTGCCGGAAATTGATACCATTTCTAGTCTTAATGATTTAGGTGCTACGTTTTTATTTGCGGGCAGAAGAGGGGTTGCGGCATAGAGGTGAACTTACTTAATTGGTTGCACAATCAGTAGATCACATAACTCTATGCCCGTCCTTTTTTACCCGCTAGTGACCGCGGATCCCTGTGCGACTCATTTATCAAACATAAAGCACTTACAGAACGGCTTTAGCCTGTTTCACCACGTTCTCAACGGTGAAGCCAAACTCTTCAAACAGCTGCTCAGCAGGTGCAGACTCACCGAAGGTGGTCATGCCCACAACCGCGCCGTTCAGGCCAACGTATTTGTACCAGTAGTCAGCGATGCTGGCTTCGATAGCAACACGCGCAGCAACCGCTTTTGGCAGCACTGCTTCACGGTACGCTGGATCTTGTTTGTCGAATGCATCGGTAGACGGCATGGAAACCACGCGCGCTTTGATGCCTTCTGCAGACAGCTGATCCCAGGCCGCAACGGCCAGTTCAACTTCAGAACCGGTTGCGATCAGGATCAGTTCCGGAGTACCTGCACAATCTTTCAGAACGTATGCGCCACGGGCGATATCGGCCAGTTGTTGTGCGCTACGATCCTGCTGTGCCAGGTTCTGACGGGAGAAGATCAGCGCCGTCGGGCCGTCGTGACGTTCTACTGCGTATTTCCACGCCACCGCAGATTCAACCTGATCACACGGACGCCATGTGCTCATGTTTGGCGTCACGCGCAGGGCAGCAAGCTGCTCTACTGGCTGGTGAGTCGGGCCATCTTCGCCCAGACCGATTGAGTCGTGGGTGTAAACCATCACCTGACGTTGCTTCATCAGCGCGGCCATACGCACCGCGTTACGGGCGTATTCAACGAACATCAGGAAGGTTGAGGTGTACGGCAGGAAACCACCGTGCAGCGCGATACCGTTAGCAATCGCCGTCATACCGAATTCACGTACACCGTAATGGATGTAGTTACCGGCCAGGTCTTCGTTGATCGCTTTAGAACCAGACCAGATAGTCAGGTTAGACGGTGCCAGGTCCGCAGAGCCGCCGAGGAATTCTGGCAGCAAGTGGCCGAAGGCTTCGATGGTGTTCTGGGATGCTTTACGGCTGGCGATTTTCGCCGGGTTAGCTTGCAGGTTCGCGATGAACTCTTGCGCTTTAGCAGCAAACTCAGCAGGCATTTCGCCTTTCATGCGGCGGGTAAATTCTGCGGCTTCCTGCGGGAAAGCTTTAGCGTAGGCAGCGAACTTCTCGTTCCATGCCGCTTCTTTCGCCTGGCCTGCTTCTTTTGCATCCCACTGAGCGTAGATCTCAGACGGGATTTCGAATGGCGCGTATTTCCAGCCCAGCTGCTCACGGGTCAGCGCGATTTCTGCATCACCTAAAGGTGCGCCGTGGGAATCGTGCGTACCGGCTTTGTTTGGAGAACCGAAACCGATGATGGTTTTGCACATCAGCAGTGAAGGTTTGTCAGTGACCGCTTTCGCTTCTTCTACAGCACGTTTGATAGCGTCTGCATCGTGACCGTCCACGCCGCGCACAACGTGCCAGCCGTAGGCTTCAAAGCGTTTTGCCGTATCGTCAGTGAACCAGCCTTCAACGTGGCCGTCGATGGAGATACCGTTGTCATCATAGAAAGCAACCAGTTTACCCAGGCCCAGCGTACCCGCCAGCGAGCAAACTTCATGGGAAATACCTTCCATCATGCAGCCATCACCCATAAAGGTGTAGGTGAAGTGGTCTACGATGTCGTGGCCTGAACGGTTGAACTGTGCGGCCATAGTGCGTTCCGCAATCGCCATACCAACAGCGTTCGCAACGCCCTGACCCAGCGGGCCAGTCGTGGTTTCTACGCCGGCGGTGTAGCCCACTTCCGGGTGGCCCGGAGTTTTGGAATGCAGCTGACGGAAGTTTTTCAGCTCTTCCATCGGCAGGTCATAACCTGTGAGGTGCAACAGGCTGTAAATCAGCATTGAGCCGTGGCCGTTAGACAGCACGAAACGGTCGCGGTCAGCCCATGCCGGGTTCTGCGGGTTATGGTTCAGGAAATCGCGCCACAGGACTTCGGCAATGTCGGCCATGCCCATAGGGGCGCCCGGATGACCGGATTTGGCTTTTTGTACTGCGTCCATGCTGAGTGCACGAATAGCATTGGATAACTCTTGTCGTGTTGTCATGTTCTACCTTGAAAATTTATTGAAAACTCAGGAAAAAGTGATCGTAACGAGGTGAAACCCGTATCGAGCGGTAGTCTTCTAGCGCTGGAATCTGCCCCAAATTATGGGGTACCGACTGCGCAGTTTTCACTTCAACCGCTTGGCAGCCCGCAGCCCAAACAGACTGTAGTCCTGCGAGGGAATCTTCAAACGCGGCACACTGCTCCGGCTGTATGCCGAGACGCTCAGCGCCCAGCAAGAAAGGCTGCGGATGAGGTTTGCCATGGATTATGTTTTCGCTGGTGATCAGGACGGGGGGAAGGGGTAAACCGGTTTGGCGGATCCGTGCGGCAGCTACTTTCATCGAACCCGAGGTCACAATCCCCCACGGGATCTCCAACTCATTCAGCCGCGTCAGAAATGTGCTGGCACCGGGGAGAGCTTCGATACCTTCGGTGTGAGTGGCTTCATATTCTTCCAGCGCTAAAAACTGGTGGCGTAATTCCGCTTCGCTAGCTTGCGGCAGAAAGTGCCGGAGGGTACTCATTGCCGGTTTGCCATGTAAAAAATTTCGCACCTCGAGCGCACACAGGCCATGCATCTCGGCCCAACGTGTCCAAGAATGCTCAACGAAATTGAGAGAAGTTACCAGCGTGCCATCCAAATCAAATAATAAAGCCTTACAGTGCATAGAGCTGCCCTCTAATGAATATATGATTTCATCTTAGAGCGCAGGAAAGTAATTAAAATAGTAATAAAAAGACATTTATATAAATAAAGTTACCTGCATTTCATTTTTCAAACCTGTGATGAATATCTCAAAACCTCGCAGAACAATAGATATGAAAATTAATTCATTTAAATCAAGAAAATGGAGTGGATGTGGTTGTCTATAAAACTGAGATAGCAATCACACTTTTACTATTATAAAACTCAACTACAGCAAAGGTCACAATTTTACTATGTAAAAACAACTTTTGCCCTACGAGGATAGAGGCATGGGTGACGTGAAAAATAATGTCGCTAAATATTATTAACGCGGAGTAGTTATGGCTGAGCAATTAATTTATGCCTGCAACCTGAAGGAGGGTATTCATGCCCGCCCTGCCGGACACATTGAACGCCTGTGCAATACCTTCAGCGCGGATATTTTCTGGAGCAATTCTCGCACCGGTATCACTGCCAATGCAAAAAGTGCCCTTGCACTGGTGGGAACTGATACTTTGTTTCAGGATGAATGCAAGATCACGCTAAGTGGCGATGATGAATTCGATGCCTGTGTTCAGCTTGCTGATTTATTAGAAAAAATATCCTTGCAGGAAGAAATTCACACCGAAGAAACCCCAGATGTCGATCTTTCCTTGCCACGAACCTTACGGGAAACTCACCCTGTATATATACGCGGTACTCGTATTAGCAGTGGGATCGCCATAGCTCGTTCGGTAGTAAGCAAAAGTATCACTTTTTGTCAGCTAGCGAGTTTGGCGCCGGTGGAGTATTTGGGTGAAAAAGCTGAGCTGGCATTGTTTCAACAGGGAATTGAAAATCTCAAAAATGAAAAAGTAACACAGCTTGAAAATGCCAGCGGAGTTGAACGCGATATTATTGAAGCACACTTGTCTATTGTGAATGACATTACCTTTGCAGGACAAGTCACGGAATATATTTACCAACAACACAATGCTTTCTCTGCTGTGATTTCAGCGGCCATCGCGTTCTGCGATATTCTGAATAATTCTTCCAGTAAGTACATCAAAGAACGCGTGCTGGATGTGATGGATATTACCCTGCAATTATTGAGTAAAATTAATAGCGATATTCATCTTCCCCATTCACGGATAGAACTGGTGGAATCGTCAATTCTGGTCGCTGATAGCCTGACGCCTGGGAAATTTATGGCATTAGATAAAACTCGGCTGGCAGGAATGGTGTTGTCAAATACGGGTAAGACATCGCATACGGCGATTCTGGCTCGTTCACTCGGTATTCCAACAATAACCGATCTTGATGACGATGCGCCGAGTTTTGATTCTGACGAGTTAATGGTACTCGACGGGAATCTCGGATTACTGATCCCTTCGCCGACAAATGCGGTATTACGCTATTACCAGCGTGACATTGACGCTAAAACCCAGAAGCAACAACAGATGCTCGCGCAGGTTATTAATCCAGCCACCACGGCTGATGGGCGGCGCATTGAAGTCGCGGCCAATATTGGCAGCGATCTCGAAGCGGCCAGAGCTTTCAGCAACGGAGCTGAGGGAATTGGCCTGTTCCGTACCGAAATGGCATTTATGGATCGTGCGGTTCCTCCGACGGAAGATGAATTGACTCAGCAGTACATTGACGTTATTAAACATGCGAACAACCAACCGGTTATTTTCCGCACCATCGATATTGGCGGAGACAAGCCTGTGGAATATTTAAATATTCCGCCTGAAGAAAATCCGTTCCTCGGATATCGCGCGATTCGTATCTATCCAGAATTTATTACTCTTTTTAAAACCCAGTTGGCGGCTATTTTGCGAGCCTCAGCCTCGGGTTACGCCAGAATCATGATCCCGATGATTGCATCCGTGGAAGAGGTGGTTTGGTGCCGCGAAGTGCTTGAATCCGTCAAAATAGATCTTCGAGCCAACCATATAAAATTTGATGAAAATATCGAAATGGGTGTCATGCTAGAAGTGCCATCCGTTCTGTTTGCCGTACCAGAAATTGCTCGTCACGCCGATTTCTTCAGCGTGGGCAGTAACGATCTCACTCAATATCTCTTTGCGGCTGACCGTGGTAATACACGGGTTGAACACGTTTACGATAACTTCTCTCCCGCTTTTTTGCGTGCGCTAAAGTTCGCTGTAGATGAAGTTCACCGCCAAGGCCGTTGGATTGGTATCTGTGGAGAATTAGCGGCCAACCCACAACTTCTCCCCCTGTTAATTGGTATGGGTTTTGACGAATTAAGTATGAGTTCGGCGGCGATCCCCACTATCAAAAGTGAAATTGCCGGTATGACGCAAGAGCAGTGCAGCGATCTTTTACAGCAGGCTCTGGCATTGGGGAGTTCAGCAGAAGTGCGGCAAATACTGGAGAACCCAAACGTCAAGATCACAACGTCTCTTCCTATTATTGCCGAGAGCTGCATTTTAAATAATCTGGATTTACAGAATCGTAATGAAGTAATAAAGACGCTCACTGATAATCTTTGGCTTCAAGATAGAACGAATAACCCTGAAAAATTAGCAGAAGATGTTTGGGCTAGAGAAGATTCATTCCCGACCGCGGTCGGCTATGGATTTGCTATTCCCCATACTAAATCCGACTTTATTACCAATTCTACGATCAGTATTGCTAAATTGCAGGAACCTATTCAATGGGGTGAACAACAGGTCAACATTATTATTATGCTCACCATTCGTAAGAGCAGTACTGATAATGAACACATGAAATATTTCTCTCAATTGGCAAGGAAAATCATGAATGAGGATTTCAGAAATGAAATAAGCCGCAGCAATACAACAAATGATATTTACAAAGTTGTCGCACAGGCAATTGCCACTGCTCTTTAATTAATTAGAACATGAATCACCTCTCACTCTACACGAGGTCACTATGCTCAGTTTATTGAAAAACACTAAACGCCATTTTATGACTGGCGTCTCTTATATGATTCCTTTCGTTGTCGCTGGCGGGGTATTACTTGCTTTGGCCGTGATGTTTAGCGGTAAAGCTGCGGTACCTGACCACGGTTTCTTGAAAGCCATGTCTGACATCGGTATTGCTGGATTAAGTCTATTTATCCCTATTCTGGCAGGCTTTATCGCTTATTCCATGGTGGAAAAACCGGGTATTGCTCCGGGTGCCATTGGCGGTTATCTGGCTAATCAAATGGGGGCTGGATTTCTGGGCGGTATGCTCGCAGGCATCATCGCGGGTCTGGTTGTTTGGATGTTATTGCAGATAATCGCACGACTGAAAGTGCCCGATTTCCTCCGCATGGTATTACCGATTTTTGTTATCCCTCTGGTGGGGACATTCTTGACCGGCATCGCTATTTATTACGTCGTTGGCGATCCCGTAGCCTGGATTATGAAATCCCTTAGCGTATGGCTGGCAGGTATGCAGGGCGCATCCTTCGTGGTGTTAGGCATCATTTTGGGCTGCATGATCACCTTCGACATGGGAGGACCCGTTAATAAAACAGCCTTCTTCTTCGCTGTGGCTCTGATAAGTACGAACCCACAATTGATGGCCGCCGTTGCCGTACCCGCCTGTACGCCGCCGCTGGGGATGGCTCTGGCAACGTTCTTCTTCAAAGGTATTTTTAACGATGAAGAACGCGAAGCGGGCAAACCCGCATTTGTTATGGGCTGTATCGGCATTAGTGAAGGAGCCATTCCGTTCGCCGCAGCCGATCCGATGCGAGTCATCCCAGCCAACATGATCGGGGGGGCCGTGGGTTCCGTCCTCGCACTGTGGTTTGGTGCCACCAATGCCGCACCTTGGGGCGGGCTTATCGTACTGCCGGTTGTCGGCAACCCTATTGGATATGTCATCGCTGTTATTGCCGGCGCTGCAGCCACAGCTATTGCAGTCAAGGTATTGAAAACCGTGATGAAACCAAGAGTGAAAGAACAGCAAGATTTCGATATTTCGTTCGATTGATAAGTAACTGGAGATAGTATGAAAAACTCTTTAAAGCAGTATGTTGATTACATTGTTAAGGGCGGAAAATCCTCCATGTTGGGTATAGGGCCAATGTCTCCGGCATTGATTCAGGCCTGCTTCGAATTGGGAAAAGAAAAAGACTTACCCCTGATGTTTATCGCTAGCCGTAATCAGGTTGATGCAGATGAATTTGGTGCTGGCTATGTCAATAACTGGGATCAGTTCCGCTTTGCTGCGGATCTCAAAGCCATCGCGGAAAAAGTGGGCTTTGACGGAGATTACTTCCTCTGCCGTGACCACGGCGGCCCGTGGCAGCGTGACAAAGAGCGTAAAGACCATATTCCTGAAGATCAGGCCATGGCGCTGGCTCGCCGCTCATATGAAGTGGATATGGATGCTGGTTTCGATCTGTTGCATATCGACCCAACGAAAGACCCGTATGTGGTTGGTAAAGCCATTGATATTGAAATCGTATTACAACGAACCATCGATCTTATCCAGTTTTGTGAAGATTACCGCAAAGAAAAAGGCCTTAAGCAGTTCTATTACGAAGTTGGTACTGAAGAGACTAACGGCGGTCTGACTTCCATCGAAGCTTTTGAAGCTTTTATTATTGAGCTGAATAAACGTCTAGATGATGCGGGATTACCGCGACCGCTGTTCATCGTCGGGCAGACCGGGACACTCACTCGTTTGACTCGCAATGTTGGCCACTTTAACGATATTCAGGCTAATCAGCTTTCTGACATTAGCTGCCAATATGGCGTTGGGTTGAAAGAACATAATGGGGATTACCTATCAGACGATGTTCTGCTCAAACATCCAGGTCTGGGTATTACCGCGATGAATGTGGCTCCCGCTTATGGTACTTGGGAAACCCGAGCGTATCTCAAACTCCATGAAGTAGAGAAAGATTTAGCGGAAAAAGCACTGATCCCAACTGCTTCTAATTTTAAAACCGTACTGACTAAAGCTTGTGTTCTTAGCCATAAATGGGAAAAGTGGATCACCGAAGAGCATAAAAATAAATCTGAAGAGCAAATTTTCAGCGAGCCAGATTTATTAAAAGAGATTCTTGAACTGAGTGGTCATTATAATTACGAGAAAGATGACGTCGTAGTTGAAATGAAAAAAATGTTTGCCAACTTGTCTCAATTTGGCGTTGAGCCACAGCGTTATGTGATCAACAAAATTAAAGATGTTATTCAGAATGAAGCCGAGTGTTTTAATATGCCAGGGTTAACCAGCCGAGTTTCTGAGGCCTAAGTAATTATTCATCTCACTTTTGGATATTAAAATATGACAATTTTAATTGCTGTAACGGCATGTCCTACAGGCGTCGCGCACACCTATATGGCAGCAGAAGCATTGCAAACGGCTGCGCAGAAAAAAGGTTGGTCGATTAAAGTTGAAACTCAAGGTGCCAGTGGAATTGAAAATGAATTAAATTCCGCAGACATTGAAAATGCCGACATGGTTATTCTAACTAACGATATCAGCATTAAAAATGAAGGCCGATTTAATCATAAAAAAATTGTCCGCGTGGGGTCTAACACTGCTGTCCGCCACGCAGACAAAATTATGGTGAAAATTGCCGAAAATCTTGGCATCGAATAACTATCTAAACTCTCTTGGCGCCAGTCACTAACCTTTAGTTCGCGGCGTTCGGGTCTGCTCCTTTGCACAGTTCAGTCCCGTTCTCCGCGTTCTTTAATAGCGCCGACAAGAGAAAACTAAAACGATGAGAGTATACAATGAATCAACTTGATCAGTTAAAGCAACATACTGTGATTGTCGCCGACAGCGGCGATATTGATAGCATTTTGCAATACCAACCGCAGGACGCAACGACTAACCCTTCGCTTATCTACAAAGCCGCGCAGCTTCCGCAGTACCGTACATTGCTAAGCGATGCGATCGCGAGCGTAGGGGAGTCCTATCCAAATAATGCTGCACGCGCCGCTGCGATTGCCGATTATCTGGCGGTCAGTATCGGTACATTGATTCTCAAACGTATTCCTGGTCGTATCTCAACAGAGGTGGATGCACGCCTTTCTTGGGATACGGAAGCTTGTATCAACAAAGCACGCCACCTTATTCGGCTTTATCAACAACAAGGCGTTGGCAAAGAGCGCGTATTAATTAAGCTTGCCGCTACTTGGCAAGGTATTCGCGCAGCCGCAGTGCTGGAAAAAGAGGGGATCCAGTGTAATCTGACGCTCCTATTTTCATTTGCTCAGGCACGAGCCTGCGCTGATGCTGACGTGTTTTTAATCTCACCTTTTGTTGGCCGTATCTACGACTGGTATCAGAAGAACAATCCCTCGCAGGCGACAACCCCAGAGAATGATCCCGGCGTACAGTCCGTACGCAAGATCTACCAGTTTTACAAAATGCACGGCTACCGCACTATCGTTATGGGAGCTAGTTTCCGCACACCCGCGCAAGTTTTGGCACTAAACGGCTGCGACCGTCTGACAGTATCACCGGCCCTGCTGGCTCAGCTGCAAAATTGCAATGATTGTATTGCGCAACCGATCGTTTATAACGGGGAGGTTGCTGCCAAACCCGCGCCACTAAGTGAGGCCGAGTTCAACTGGCTACACCATCAAGATCCAATGGCTGTGGATAAACTTGCCGAAGGTATACGACTGTTTGCTGTCGATCAAAATAATCTTGAGGCTTTGATCATCGAATTGCTTTAGGTTCGTATTGCGGCGATTAGGCTTGTCATTTGTCATCTATCTGCGTGGACGTGTATACAGATGACAGGCCGATGCTAACGTTTTGATTGTTAATATGTAATATTTATCATTCTCTAAGCAGATGTGGGATCAAATAGGCAATGAGTGCATTTATCCAGTCAATACTGAGTGAATACAGCAGTATTTATGCCAATTCCAGCGCTGTCTTTGTCGCCAACGGGCGGGCGGAACCTCCTGGTATGGCCTATCGACTGCCTCTGCCTCGCCTTGAACTGACGGTTAAAGGTGTGATGACTATGCTGGTGCCGAAAGGCACCGATAAGATAATGCGCTTTGAACAGCCCGTGGGAACCATCACCTATATCCCTGCTAATGGCTGGAATTTGCCTGACTGGTCAACGCCAGTGATTTCCCTTTCGTTGGTTTTTTCGCGTCAAGATATTGGTTTTAGCATGATCAACTGGGATGGACATCAGTTTAAAGAAGTGGAAAAGTTCGCCTTACAACATGCCAGCGTTAATATCCGCGATCACATCCTGCAACTCACGGAAGAACTCGCCTGGTCACAGGACACCACCAGTGAAACCTTCTCTCATCTGGTGCTTGCCCTAGCCAATAACATTTATGATCAACTTAGCCAGACAACGTCCAATCATCTAAACGCTTCGCTGATTGATGATATCAAGTGTTATATAGACAACAACTTTGATCAAAGTGTTAGCCGCGATTCCGTTGCTGCATTTTTTAATATTTCACCCAGCTATTTATCCCGATTATTTTCGCGATCGTCTGAGGTAAAATTTAACGAATACCTTACACAGACTCGTATTGCTAAATCACGCTTACTCTTAATCAATACCACTCTAAAAATACGGGAAATCTCAGCTAAAAGCGGATTCATTGACAATAATTATTTTTGCAAAGTTTTCAAGTTAATAAATGAGTGCACACCGATGGAATATAGAAAAATTAACCGTAACCACTCATTGACGAATAAATCATAAAAAAGGAGGAGATATGTCGTCTCAAAAAGGCACCTCAAAAATTAACATCCTTGCGGTTACCGCTTGCACGACAGGAGTGGCGCATACTTACATGGCAGCAGAAATACTCGAAAAGCTCGCAAGGAAATACGATTTTAACATCAAGATCGAGACTCAAGGAGTCCTTGGTATCAAAAACAAGCTCTTAGAGAGTGACATCGCTCAAACTGATTTGGTGATTGTTGCTGCCGATATTGTTATCGACGAGCCCGCCCGTTTTTCTGGCTGCCGGGTGATTAATGTAAAGATCAGTTCATTACTCATGGATAGCAGTAGTTTATTGGTGAACATCAAAAAAATATTGCATTACTCGAAAGGGAAAACCCTCGATATATAGCCTGTGATGCGGTTTTATTCTATAAAGCCGCATTTGCACCAAGAGCATAATCAACTTGGACATTGCCGGTTCATTATCTGCAAACTTTCAGCATAATTTTGCAAAATTGGCGTTTACCTACCCCACAACAACGACCAGTGGCCACTGGTAAGATTGTTTGTTAACGAAAATGCCTGCTACGGGATTATATATAGATCCCTTACATTAGATGACAGGAAAATTTCCTCTATACCTGTGCGGTAACATCCCCTCCTTTTTACGTAAAAATGTGATATACATCACACTAATCATGCAAAGCAATAGATCGCAAACAATGAAATAAATGGTTTTTAATTCTATAAAAATATTAATTTAATAGTAATTAATGTTATCAAAAATATTTTTAACGCACTAAAAGATCGTTGCTATCTATTTATCAATAATTCCATTATAGAAAAGTCTCATGGTCTTCATTTTTTCTGCATGTAATATCTTCTCGGCGGCGTAAATATATAATGTTGAGATAAAAGGATGCTTGGCGTGTATTACTTATTGGCTTTTATTTTATCGTCATTCCTTGTTGTCATGGTTTCATTCATAACTGGCAGCTATACCATTTTACTTAATGCCACTATCCCATTGGGTTAGAATAGTGTAGGTTGAAGCATGAGTGACGCTATACAGGTCTATAACGTAAAAAGCAGAACAACCAAAAAGAGAATGTACTTTTCTCTATGCTTAATTGTTTTTTTTACATTTCTTTATTTTAGTGTAACAAGTCAAGCAGCGCTGGTTTATATTGCTAGAAATATGATCCCTGATATTTCTGTGTTACCGGATGATTACACAAAATATACCAATAATGTCACTCGTGTTGGTGATCTTCATTATCCGTCAAAATATGGTAGCAGTGATTTTGATATTTACTATCCATCGCAATCCACATCTAAGGCGTCTTTGCCGGTGATTATCTGGGTGCATGGCGGTGCTTTTATTTCGGGTGACAAACGGAACGTGGAAAGCATTGTTTCGATGTTAGCAAGCGCGGGTTATGTGGTTATTGCTATGAATTATCAATTAGCGCCAGAAGCGCGTTACCCTACGCCAGTCTTGCAAGTATACGAGCTGCTTAACTACTTGCCTTCTTTAGTTCAGGCCTATCCGCAGATCGATGACAAACGTGTGTTTTTGGCTGGTGATTCTGCCGGTGCACAGATCTCGGCACAAAGTGTTTTGGCGATGAGTAACGCGACAATGCGTCGTGAGCTGAACATTACGCAGTCTATTCCAGAAAATATAATACGTGGTGTTTTGCTCTTTTGTGGCCCATATAGCGTTGAGAAAACGCTAGCAATTGATAGTCCATTGATAAAACAGGCCTTTGATACTATTGGGTCTGCTTATCTTGGCAAGGAACTATGGCGGCAAAGTAAAGAACTCGAGCAGTTTGATATTATTACTAATGTGACATCAAAATTCCCCCCAACTTTTATTGCGGATGGAAACTATATGTCTTTTTCCGATCAGGGAAAGGCGTTGGCAGATACGCTTAAAAATAAAAATGTGCCTGTTCAAACGACCTTTTTTAATGGGGCTAGAGCTATTCCTCACCAATATCAGGTCGATTTCTCCCGGCCAGAAGCGTGGTTTACCTTTTTTAAAGCTAAAGGCTTTTTGCAACAGTACAGTGAGTGATAAATGATTATTTCTTGTGGTTCTAGCCTCTTGCAATCCCTATTCAAAGAGGACTGCAAGATAGCTATTTGAACCAAATGAACGCTATATGGTTAGCTTTCAGCAACGTCTGCCAGTGCTTTATGGATTACCGCAGAGAGCTCTGCAACATCAAATTTTGCGACATAGCCATTGGCTCCGACTTTACGCACATGATCTTCGTTTGCACTGCCTGACAGTGATGAATGGATCACCACCGGAATATGTTTTAATGCCGGTTCATTTTTAATATTTCGCGTTAGAGTAAAGCCATCCATCTCAGGCATTTCAATATCGGTGAGTACTAGCCCAATGCGGTCTGTAATGGGTTGACCAGCGGCTTTAGCTTCGGCGGCAATGGACTGGATTTTTTCCCATGCCTCTAAGCCGGTGGTGTGCATAAGCGCCGGAATCCCCATCCCTTTCAGGCCTTGTTCCAGCATGGAGCGAGCGACTTTAGAGTCCTCCGCCACAATCGCCAGTGCGCCAGGCTTCAAGGCATAGATTTTCTCTTCGATAGCGTCTACATCGACATCGCGGCCAGAGGGGATGATGTCATACAGAATTTGTTCAACGTCGAGTACTAGCGCCAGATCTTTGTTGCCGTCTTCGTCCTCCATGCTGGCGATACTGGTAATGTTACGGCTACTGACGCCTGAATCGGCAGCATGAACCTGACTCCAATCCAAGCGAATAATGTTATCCACTGACTCCACGGCAAAGGCTTGGGTACTGCGTGCATACTCGGTGATAAGCAGTAGGTTAAGGCCGGTTGTCGGCGTACAGCCAAGCGCTGCGGGGAGATCGATAACCGGCATTATCTGGTCACGGATATTCACCACGCCTAATAGAGGAGACACCATACCCGCTGCACGATTAATTTTTTGCATTGGCACGATTTCACGCAGCTTGAAAACGTTGATCCCATAAAGCTCTGATTTACTTTCGTGTTGACTGGTCCCTAACCGAAACAGCAACAGCTCGAACTTATTGGATAAGGCAAGGTTAGCCCTTTCATCGATATCTTTCTGAAAACTATCCATCTAAACCTCAGTTGCTTATCGGTAGGTGTTGATAACAATGTTGGTAACAACACGAAGAAATTTTCTATAGAGGTTATCGGCAGCAACGGCGGAAAATAGAGTGGTTGAGGGAAAATGATGTGTGACCGAGGAAACAAAATGAGTTTAAAGAAAGCAATTCAAGCTGATGGCTTACACCAGCTTGAGTCTAAAAAGATAATAAATTACAAGCGCATTCCACCAGAGACTTCAATTCGTTGCGCGTTTACCCAGTGATTATCGTCGGATAAAAATGATGCCAGCATTTTTCCGATATCGTCAGGTAATCCAGGGCGGCCTAATGCGGTCATACTGGAGACGAGCTGGTTATCGCGCACCACGCCGCCGCTAAAATCGGTTTGAATTGCTCCTGGTGCCACGGTATTTACTGAGATATTGCGAGGGCGAGATCGTGAGCCATATAGCGGGTGAACACTTCAACGGCACCTTTAACGGTGGCATAGGTCACGCTATTTGGATTAACAAATCGAGTGACTCCAGATGAAATATTCACGATCTGGCCACCATCACGCAGCAGAGGCAGTAATTTTTGAGTCAGGAAAAAGACACCTTTGAAGTTCACTTGAAACTGTAAATCAAACTCTTCCTCAGTGACCTGCATAAACGGCGTATGGTTTGAGATACCTGCGTTATTGACCAGATAGTAGTATCCGGCTCAGATGTTTCATATCTCGAGGACGGTCAGATAGTCATTGATCTGCTTAATAAACGTCTTTAGCAATAATACTTCATCGGCTGTCCACCATCCCATTAAGTGGCCGATAAATAATGCATTGTGCAAATCGTGAGGTGTTTTTATCTCAAACGAATAATCTCGCATCTCCTCCCAAGTACGATCAAAGTTCTGGCATGTCACTATCACACGAGAATCAGAAACCACGCGAGAGTCAGAAACGAACCTCATGATATAGCGTTGGTTATCCTCAGCCAGAAGATATATCTGCTCATTAAATACGCAGAATGAGAATGGAAAGTGGATATTCATAAGTGAGCTAATTATGCCGCGAGTAACATTAACGATGTCCATCGCTGAATACCTACAATCAATACAAGAGTCTTTTATTTATAAACACAGATAAGTGAAAAAGAGAACGATCTTGATCACAGAGTAAATAAACTTAGTAATGGGTTGGGTATTTCAGATGGGGGAGTTAATACCGCATGTTATTTATTAATTGGTGGAAATTAAATCTATGTTTAGAATATTAACAATAAATCTACGTTGCGTCTTCTTGAGAATAGGTGCGTTGACTACGTAGCAGTAACATTTATAACAATTCGTTAATATAAATTAAATTATATTTGTAATAATGCAAAAATATTTTTTTATTTAAATATTCATCCAATATTTCAAATGAAAAAGATCTCCATTTTTTATAACTCAGAAAATAAATAAAGGATCTAATTATCGCGACTCCTATCACATTCAAAGTTGAAATATTTAAGCATACTTCCGGCGTCAAATAATCTGTGGGATGAGAAAATGAAGATATATAATAATCTGCCAGTGACGCTTAACGACATAATCGAGGCCCAGCAAAGGATAAAAGGCCATGTCTATAAAACCGGCATGCCCAAGTCAAACTACCTCAGTGAACGTTGTAACGGCACCATCCATCTTAAATTTGAGAATATGCAGCGCACCGGTTCTTTTAAAATCCGTGGCGCATTTAATAAATTGAGTTCTTTATCTAGAGAAGAGCGTGAGCAGGGCGTTATCGCTTGTTCAGCGGGTAATCACGCACAGGGCGTTTCTCTTTCCTGCGCGATGTTAGGAATTGATAGTAAGGTTGTCATGCCTTGCTGTGCTCCAAGCTCTAAAGTCGCGGCGACAGCAGATTATTCTGCTGAAGTTATCCTGCACGGAAATAGTTTTAATGACACCATATCGAAAGCGCAGGAATTAATTGAAGCAGAAAATAGAATATTTATTCCACCTTATGACGACGTGAAAGTAATTGCAGGCCAAGGCACCATTGGTTTAGAGATTCTTGAAGACCTGTATGACGTTGATAACGTTATTGTCCCTATTGGTGGTGGGGGATTAATTTCCGGTATCGCGATTGCGCTGAAATCAATTAACCCAACAATCAATATCATAGGTGTCCAAGCGGTCAATGTTCATGGTATGGCCAAATCTTTCCATGAAGGACAATTTTTATCTCACCGCACAACAGGTACAATCGCGGACGGCTGCGACGTAGCGACGCCAGGTAAACTGACATATGAGATTGTCAAAGAGCTGGTCACCGATATTGTGGTAGTCACGGAAGAAGAAATTAAGCGCGGCATGATTGATCTTATTCAGAGAAACAAGATCGTGACTGAAGGTGCTGGTGCGCTGGCATCTGCGGCAATATTAAGCGGTAAGCTCAAGGGCTATATCGAAAATAAAAAGACCGTTAGCCTTATTTCCGGTGGGAATATTGATTTATCCAGAATATCCGAGATAACGGGACTGAATCACGTTCACTAATAATATGTTAAGACCCTACTGAGGCTGCGGTAACGCAGCTTCAAGAAAGGGCAAATCCGCGAGGAATATAGTATGACGACAGACAGCGTAACTTATGCAAAACAAGGATCTACGTGGCGAAAATCGGACACCACATGGACTCTGGGGCTATTTGGTACGGCTATCGGTGCAGGGGTTCTGTTCTTCCCTATCCGTGCAGGTTTCGGCGGTTTAATTCCAATCCTCATCATGCTGGTATTGGCCTATCCTATCGCTTTCTTATGCCATCGTGCATTAGCGCGTTTATGCCTATCGGGTAGTAATATTTCCGGCAACATCACCGACACGGTCGAAGAGCATTTTGGCAAAACCGGTGGTGTCATCATCACCTTCCTGTACTTTTTCGCGATTTGCCCACTGTTATGGATTTACGGTGTCACTATCACCAACACCTTTATGACATTCTGGGAAAATCAGCTGCAACTCATGCCGTTAAACCGCGGCTTAGTGGCTCTGGTTCTGCTGATGGCGATGGCTTTCATTATCTTCTTCGGCAAAAACCTGATGGTTAAGGTGATGAGCTTCCTGGTGTTCCCGTTTATCGCCAGCCTCGTTCTGATTTCTCTGTCGCTCATCCCTTACTGGAACGCTTCTGTATTTGAGCAGGTAAGTGCCAGCAGTATTTCTTTACTTGGTCATGATGGTATTTTAGTCAACGTTTGGCTGGGCATCGCCATCATGGTGTTCTCCTTTAACTTCTCGCCAATTGTCTCTTCTTTCGTTGAGTCAAAACGTGAAGAATATGAACCTGAGTTTGGTGCGCAGTTCACCGAAGACCGTTGCTCTAAGATTATCTCTCGCGCCAGTATGCTGATGGTTGCCGTGGTGATGTTCTTCGCCTTTAGCTGCCTGTTCACGCTCTCTCCAGCGATGATGGCCGATGCGAAAGCGCAAAATATTCCGGTTCTTTCTTATTTGGCAAACCACTTCTCTTCTATGTCGGGTGGTAAATCAACGTTCTCAACCGTGCTGGAATATGGTGCTTCGCTGATTGCCCTAGTCGCTATCTTCAAATCGTTCTTCGGTCACTATCTTGGAACGCTGGAAGGTATGAACGGCTTGATCGTTAAGTTCGCATGTAAGGGTGATAAGAAGAAGTACTCGGCTGGCAAACTGAACATGATTAGCATGTTCTTCATCATGGGCTCGACTTGGGTAGTTGCTTATGTGAACCCAAATATCCTCGACCTGATTGAAGCGATGGGTGCGCCTATTATTGCCTCTCTGCTGTGCTTACTGCCGATGTACGCAGTTCGTAAAGTTCCAGCTCTGGCAAAATACAAAGGCAAACCAGAAAACTACTTTGTCACTATCGTTGGTCTGCTGACTATCCTGAATATCTTCTACAAACTCGTTTAATTTAAATTAAAAAAATAGCAGCTAACTCCTCTCTGGGGAGTTAGCTGTGAGGTATCTCTATGTCTTCAAAATCTGTAGTGCTAGTTATTAATTGTGGATCTTCATCTATCAAATTCTCTGTTATGCAGGGAAATAACTGTGATGTGATGATGTCTGGCATTGTTGATAACGTTGGTATTGAAAATACCTCAATGACGATAGATAAAACTATCAGCATTAATTTAAAGACCGGTAGTTATGAAGATGCTCTGAATTCTATCGTCAGAGAATTAGAAAAAAGAAAACTGAGTGAGGCTATTTCTTGTGTTGGTCATCGCATTGCTCACGGTGGCGAAGCTTTTAGCGATGCAACCCTGATTAATGACGAAGTATTGGAAGAAATAACTAATGTTTCCTCTTTAGCTCCGCTGCATAATTACGCTAACTTGGAAGGAATAATGGCGGCACGTCATATATTCCCTGATTTACCCCACGTAGCCGTATTCGATACCGCATTCCATCAGAGCCTAAAACCAGAAGCCTACACTTACGCATTACCACAGCAATATTTTAAGAAATATGGCGTAAGACGGTATGGTTTCCACGGCACTTCACACCGCTATGTTGCTCAGCAAGCTATTGAGCAGCTTGGTTTGGAAGAGAATAATTCAGGCATTATCGTTGCTCACTTAGGGAACGGGGCGTCGATATGCGCAGTGCAGAACGGTAAAAGCGTGGATACGTCCATGGGCATGACGCCGTTAGAAGGTTTGGTGATGGGAACCCGAAGCGGTGATGTTGATTTCGGTGCGCTGGCCTATCTGGCAGATAAAACCGGTAAAACGCTGGATGACCTGATGTTTATGGTAAACAAAGAGTCTGGGTTATTGGGGATTTCCGGCCTTTCTAGCGATCTGCGCGTGTTGCAGAAAGCTTATGAGGAGGGGCACGAAGGGGCTCAGTTGGCGATTAATGTCTTTGTCCATCGTTTGGCCCGCCATATTGGCGGCCACGCCGCATCACTGACCAAGCTTGATGCCATCATTTTCACCGGTGGTATTGGGGAAAACTCCGAGCTTATTCGTCAGCTAACGCTCGACCATCTGGCAGTTTTCGGTCTGGAAATTGATGAAGTTAAAAATCATCTACGTCGCACCGGTGACGCTGAGATCATTACTTCTTCATCTTCCAAAGTAATTGCCGCCGTAATCCCCACCAATGAAGAAAAGATGATTGCGCTGGACGCCATGCGAGTGAGTTCCACTGCTGAAAATATCGCGTTCGCATAACGTAGTGAAATAAAGCTGAAATAAATACTCTTTTCGCCCCTATATTCGATAGGGGCGATATCATCGTATACGGAGTTGATGAATGAATATCGATCTAGATGTATGTGAGAATATATTTACCGACGCATGGAACGGATTTTCTGGCTCACAATGGAAAGAAGAAATTAATGTAAGAGATTTTATTCAAAATAACTATACGCCATATGAAGGCGATGAATCTTTCCTTTCCACCGCCACCGAAGCCACCACTAAACTGTGGGAAAAAGTGATGGAAGGTGTGCGGCTTGAAAACGCCACTCATGCGCCGGTTGATTTTGACGATAATATCGCGACAACTATCACGGCACATGCTCCGGGATATATTCATCAAGATCTGGAAAAAATTGTTGGATTACAAACTGAAAAACCACTGAAACGCGCGTTGTTCCCGTTTGGTGGTATTAATATGATTGAGAGCTCTTTTGAAGCTTACAATCGCAAACTGGATCCTAATTTTAAATACCTTTTCACCGATATTCGTAAAACCCACAACCAAGGCGTATTTGACGTTTATTCTCCAGAAATGCTGCGCTGCCGTAAATCGGGCGTTTTGACAGGCCTGCCTGACGGCTATGGCCGTGGGCGCATCATTGGTGATTATCGCCGTGTGGCGCTGTATGGCATTCGTTATCTGATCCGTGAAAGAGAGCTACAGTTTGCCGATCTGCAGGGCAAGCTGGAAAAAGGGATTCAGCTTGAGCAGGTGATCCGTCAGCGTGAAGAGCTTGCTGAGCAGAAACGTGCGCTGCAGCAGATTCAGGAAATGGCGGCGAAATATGGTTTTGATATTTCACGCCCGGCGCAGAATGCACAAGAAGCGATCCAGTGGCTTTACTTTGGCTACCTGGCTGCGGTGAAATCACAGAACGGCGGGGCGATGTCACTGGGACGGACGTCTACTTTCCTTGATATTTATCTGGAGCGTGACCTCAAAAACGGCGTCATCAACGAGCAAGAAGCCCAGCAGCTGATTGATCATTTCATTATGAAAATCAGAATGGTGCGTTTTTTACGCACTCCTGAGTTTGATACGCTGTTCTCCGGCGATCCGATCTGGGCAACGGAAGTCATCGGCGGTATGGGCTTAGATGGCAGAACGCTGGTAACGAAAAACTCATACCGCTATCTAAATACGCTTGAAACCATGGGGCCATCGCCAGAGCCAAACCTGACGATTCTGTGGTCTGAGCGCCTGCCGAAAGCGTTTAAAGCCTATGCGGCGAATCTCTCGATTGCGACGTCATCGTTACAGTATGAGAACGATGATTTGATGCGCCCTGATTTTGACAGCGATGACTACGCGATTGCCTGCTGCGTTAGCCCTATGGTGGTTGGTAAGCAGATGCAGTTCTTTGGCGCACGTGCCAACTTGGCTAAAACCCTGCTGTATTGCATCAACGGCGGCGTGGATGAAAAGCTGAAAATTCAGGTTGGGCCAAAAGTACCTGCCATGACCGATGAAATATTGGATTACGACAAGGTGATGGCAAGTCTGGATTCGTTCATGGACTGGCTGGCGGTACAGTACATCACCGCACTGAACGTCATCCACTACATGCACGATAAATATAGCTATGAAGCTGCGTTAATGGCATTGCACGATCGTGACGTTGTACGCACCATGGCGTGTGGTATTGCAGGGCTCTCCGTTGCCGCTGATTCTCTGGCAGCGATTAAATATGCCAAAGTGCGTCCAATTCGCGATGAAAGTGGCTTGGCGATTGATTTTGCTATCGAAGGGGAATATCCGCAGTTCGGTAACAACGATCAGCGGGTAGACGATATTGCCTGCGATTTGGTTGAGCGCTTTATGAAGAAAATTCAGAAACTGCCAACTTACCGTGGTGCTGAGCCAACGCAGTCTATTCTAACGATCACCTCTAACGTGGTTTACGGACAGAAAACCGGTAACACCCCTGATGGGCGTAGAGCGGGTACGCCGTTTGGTCCAGGCGCTAACCCGATGCACGGACGCGATCGCAAAGGGGCTGTCGCTTCGTTAACATCGGTGGCGAAGCTGCCGTTCAAATATGCGAAAGATGGCATTTCATACACTTTCTCGATTGTTCCCGGCGCACTGGGCAAAGACGAATTCATTCGTAAAAACAATCTGGTTGGTCTGATTGATGGTTATTTCCATCATGAAGAAAACGTGGAAGGCGGCCAGCATTTGAATGTGAACGTCATGAACCGTGAAATGTTGCTAGATGCGATTGAGAACCCGGACAAATATCCGAGCTTAACTATTAGGGTATCGGGATATGCAGTGCGTTTTAATGCGTTAACGCGTGAACAGCAACAAGACGTCATTTCGAGAACTTTCACCAGTTCGCTGTGATCGATTAGTCGCGTTTGATCCTAAATGCCTCGCAAAGCCTGCGAGGCATTTTTTATGGGCCTGAGGGGGACGTTTTGCCTCACAGATCTACGCTAAACCAGTACCACCCTGAATTAAGTAAGGCTATTCTATACATAAGTTTTCTACATGGAGAGGTCATACATATGTATAAAAGCATTTTGGTGCCGGTAGATATTGAAGAGGATATTCTGACTCAAAACGCACTGCGCCACGTTGAGTATCTGGCAAAAATGGCAGATGCAGACGTTCATTTCTTATATGTACTACCCGATGCACAGGCTTTCGTCACCGCTTACTCGTTTGGCATCAAAGAGTTTGAAAATAAAGCGGTTACCTACGCGGAAGAGAAAATCCGGGAACTTATTCAGGGCGTTGACCTGCCTAAAGATCGCATGTCATACACCATTCGCTTCGGCACACCGCGCGACGAAGCATTACAGCAAGCAGATGAAATGGGCGCAGATCTGATTATCGTCGGGTCGCATCGTCCAAGCGTGAAAACCTATCTGTTGGGCTCCAACGCCGCAGGTATCGTGCGTCATGCAAAAGTGAATGTGATGGTGATTCGTTAGTTTTCACCCCTTCAGTACTTCTGATTTTTCAATGAAAGGGAGCCTTCCGCAGGCTCCCTTTTTTATTAATCTATTGTGCTCATTAATTGAGTAGCAACAAGCAGGATAAATCATCATTTGCATTGATCTGATCGATGTATGCGTTTAGCTCTTTTGCTAAGTTGTGGTTGTGGTTATAGACCATATGGAATGAGCCAAAAAGTTGCATGATTTCTTCCTGAGTCACGTCTCGCGTCATGGATATCATCGATATTTGAGTTTTCAGATAAAAATAATCCGCAATCATCAGATAGTATTTACGCAGGATGTCGCCCATCTCATCGCCGGGAAAAGCGTTGTTGTACATATGGTAAAGAATATAATTCTTCACTACATGTTCTTCAGATAGGCAACTGTTGGCTAGCACCTTTTCCCATTGTAGATTTAAAACTGTGAATTTTTCCTGCACCTTAGCTTCGTTGGGTTCTTTATCTAGCTCTAAATAAGTTGCGAGATTCAGGTGATTTTGCACCATGAAGTTGCGGCCGCGACGAAGTTTTTGAATAGCGGTGCCAAAGACACTCAACAGCATCAATTTCATGCTGGCTGAGCTACTAATTTGTTTACGCTGTTTGGTAATTTCTCCACTCGCCAACTGATTCTGCAGATTTAAGAAAAGAGAGTCTAGATTCTCGACGTTGGTTTCAACTTCATACTTAATCTGCTGTAAATAAAGGATCAGATGTACGATGGCGAGTAAATTATCTTCGATAGTAGGGCTGTCAGCCATGATGAGGTGGCTGCAAAATAAATTGATTAATTGACTGGTTTGAGAGCGATCTGCGTTTGCTCCCTTCTGCTTAATTCGTACGGCCGTTTCAACAATTAATTTTTCATGCTCATTCACTAACATGCTATCTGGCTGAAATAACACTTGATTAACCACTTCGGGGCAAGCCATCGTCAGGCTGAGTAAGGTCTCGTTTGCATACTGTTTTTTTAGTCGAGGGAATGTTTTGCAAGTCACACTCAGCGCATTGGGTCCCATTTCAGCATGGATAGTGCAGAGTTTATCTGCAGTTAGCATTGGACAATTCCCTGACTCATCTACTTTGACCATTGCAAATTCATTGTAGCCTTTGCGGGTTAACAGCAGAGAGTTTTTGGCAAAAGAGCGAATCTTTTCGTGGTGGGCATTGGTGTATTTTTTGTAGGTTTTCTTATCAATTAAGATCTGCCAGCCGGAACAGCAATGATCAATACATTCTGTTCCAGAGCATTGGAATCGGGTGTAAAAATTTGGGGTAACGGTCTTATGTGTTTTCATGTGCTAGCCAGTGATGGGTTTCTAGTAATGTTTAAATTATCACCAGCACGTTTTTTTGATCTTTGAATAAGCGTGAGAAAAATAGGCTAATTTAAATCACTGTCATGTTTGACTCAGCATCTGACGGTAACTACGTTTTTCCCTCATTGATTCATTTAAACCTAGCTCCTGTGCTTTTTGCTGTAACTCTTGCAGCAAGCAGGGAAGCGCGGATTCATCGTCGGTCATAATGGCAATCTCGGCGAAATGCCCGAGCGTTGGCAAGTGATCTATGGTGATGTGATAGCACCCAAGAAAATAGATGCTACGGTTTTTTTCCATACGCAGGCTTGGGACAAAACCCAGCTTTTTGACCATACTGGCGACTTTTTCACAGTCCTCGATGTTAATTGCTTCACACTCTGAGGCATCTGGCCCCTTCACTATCCACAGCTTGATTCCAGACGGCTGCATTTCACGAATGCACATGCTGACGCCGTGATTTACCAGTGGAGAGCTGGGAAGCTCGTAGTAGCAGTCAATTTCGCGATTATCAAGATGGAAGGGCTCTGCCCCTGCCGCGGTGATGCGCTGAAGAAAGGCTTCAGGCTCGCTGAGATGGAATTTTAGCTCAGCTTCGTATTTTCCAGAGAAATGCTTATTCGTCATAATGATAAATGGGCCTTATTGCCGATAAATTATTGTCACCATCATAAGCCATAAGCATTGCAGTTTGAATAACCGGATTGCACAATGATACGGCATTGCCGACTCATTGCGCCGCCAAGGTTCAGAAGGCGCCTGATATATTTGCAAGGCAGTTATTCAAAAAACATATCATTATAATTCTTAATATTAGATAGCAGATCAATCACTGTTTTAAACAGAATATAGGGTCGAAACTTCGTTATTGATGGCAGTTTTAATAATGGTCATTCACTGATTATTAATGGGAATCTAAAAATCAACGGTCAATTACACCGACTACGGTCATTTCCCGACGTAGAGACTCTACGTGAGCTGGCCATCAATGGTGGTTCAACAGATATCCGTAATCAGGCGTTGGATCGACTCGCAGAGATAAATTAGGCGAATGTGATGGAAGTCATCGTGTTTGCGGAAATCAATTTATATTAATTTTTATTACAAAATAACTCGATAATTTATTGGGTTATTTTTAAGTGTACTCGAATCTCAAGAATAGTTATTACATCAGGTTACTACTTATGAATGCTTCTTTAAATGAAAATAATTTTGAATTATATGATGGCGATATTGGTGAAGTGAAATATCGCTTAAATGTGCCGGGGTTACCGCTATCTCACTACCGGCAAGGTTGTCGAATCGTATTGCGTCCTTTGCGTAAAAGGCGATTACGGTATGACCCTATTTTAGTTGTTATCATTGTATATGCTTTACTCGCTTTGGCTAATATGGCGCTGGCTCGGTTTGATATCACCTTGTTTATGACAGTTTTTCAGGAAACTGACGACGCAGACTTCGGTTTTAGCCATAGATGGTGGGGGGCTAGTGTCATGGTTTTCTTTCTCTATGCTGCTCTCTTTGGATTCTTTTTCGCGTACTTTAAGTTTTTGCGCTGTAACCGGCGTTTTCAGAAAAGGGCTCACGATTATAGCCGATTGGCAGAGATGAATTATTGTCTCGAGCTTGGGGAATATGGTTTAAGGTGCCAGACCAAAAATGGTATTAGTTGCTATAGGTGGGATTGCGTCACCAATTTTACTAACCATAAAGGGATGTCATTTATTTCATTGTTCGCTACCAGTTTCTTATGGATACCGGATGATTTAGAAGGCTATGACCGCGATGCCGTTTCTGCTTTCATTCGCAGCAAATTGACTCGTCCTATCTGATTGCACCGTGTGAGAAGCCATTTATTATGGCTTCTCTGTCGTGAGGGAAATCGGTCTAATTTGTGACGTAAGTACGAAATATTCGCATTCCTACCTGAGTTCCTCATATTCCTCCTGCGACATAAAGTTTCTATTCATGTAAAGATTCGTGATCAATATTATGGCTAAGTAACGAATTCTATATATCTGTCATATTTCAATCCTCATTTTTGTAGGCTATGTTCATTCCCCCGAATCACTGACTAGAGTAGCTCGTCGGGATTCACTCACTTGCTGTCTCAATGTAACTCGAATTATTTTTTGTATATGCTTACCGAGATGAAAATTATAAATATCACTATGAGGTAAAAAAATAAAATCGTTGTTCATATATGTCATCCGCATGAAGTCTAAAATAATCAAAATACACATTAATATATTGTTTTTAATGGTATTTTATTTGTTTTTGTATCGAAACCTATGCACTTTACAACAACGATAAAACGGGGCAATACTAGCAGCGCGTTAACAAAGCCAAAAACGATATAGCATTGAATAAACCTGCTTAGATAAATGCTTATTCTATAAAGTATGGCGACTAGTGTTCTGAGAATATATTAAAATATCCTCAGCACGACTAATCGTTATGTCTATTTATCTGTAAGGATAAAAACATGATGAAAGTATTAATTGTTGAAAGTGAATTTTTACATCAAGACACCTATGTCGGAGCGGCGGTTGAACGACTGGCTGATGAACTCGCGCGTCAAGACATCGAAGTGTTAAAAGCGACTTCATTTGATGACGGTTACGCCATTCTGTCTGCGAATGAAGCTATTGATTGCCTGATGTTCAGCCGCGGTATGGATGATTCAGCAGAGCAGGCTCTGGCACAGCAATTGCTGAATAAGTTACATGAACGCCAAGAGAATGTGCCGGTATTCCTACTCAGCGACAGAGAAAAAGCGACTCAGGAACTGAGCCGCGAGATGATGGAGCAAATCGACGAATTTGCGTGGATCCTTGAAGATACCGCCGATTTTATTGCAGGTCGCGCCGTTGCTGCGATGAAACGTTATCATCAACAACTATTGCCACCGCTGATGTCGGCATTAATGAAATATAGCGATGTTCATGAATACTCATGGGCGGCTCCGGGTCATCAGGGCGGCGTTGGTTTTACCAAAACGCCAGCCGGACGCTTCTATCATGATTATTACGGCGAAAATTTGTTCCGTACTGATATGGGGATCGAGCGTACCTCTCTGGGATCTCTGCTCGATCACACCGGCGCATTTGGCGAAAGTGAAAAGAACGCCGCTCGCGTATTTGGCGCAGATCACTCCTATTCTGTGGTCGTAGGGACTTCAGGTTCCAACCGCACCATCATGCAAGCCTGTATGACCGAAGATGACGTCGTGGTCATTGACCGTAACTGTCATAAATCTATTGAGCAGGGGCTGATTCTGACCGGTGCTAAGCCTGTCTACATGCTCCCTAGCCGTAACCGCTATGGCATTATCGGGCCAATCTATCCTCAGCAAATGCAGCCTGAGGTTATTAAAGAGAAAATAGCTAACAGCCCACTGACTAAAGATAAAATCGGACAGCAGCCGTCTTATAGTGTCGTCACCAACTGTACCTATGATGGTGTTTGCTACAACGCGAAAGACACTCAGGGGCTGCTGGAAAAAACCACTGATCGCATTCACTTTGATGAAGCATGGTATGGTTATGCCCGTTTTAATCCGATGTATCACAACCACTATGCGATGCGCGGTGAACCTACCGAGAACGATCGCAATGGCCCAACGCTGTTTGCGACTCACTCTACACATAAGCTGTTGAATGCGCTGTCGCAGGCGTCTTACATTCACGTACGTGATGGCCGTGGCGCGGTGGATTTCTCTCGGTTTAATCAAGCCTACATGATGCATGCGACCACTTCGCCGCTGTATGCGATTTGCGCTTCTAACGATGTTGCTGTTTCTATGATGGACGGCAATAGCGGCTTGTCACTGACTCAGGAAGTGATTAATGAAGCTGTGGACTTCCGCCAAGCGATGGCGCGTTTATATAAAGAGTTCACTCAGGATGGTGACTGGTTCTTTAAACCTTGGAATCAGGAAATTGTCACGGATCCTGCCACCGGTAAACAAATGGCATTCGAAGATGCCCCAGCTGAGCTGCTGGCGACGGAGCAAAGTTGCTGGGTGATGAATCCGGGCGACAACTGGCACGGTTTTAAAGATCTACCTGAAAACTGGAGCATGCTTGACCCCATTAAGGTCAGTATTTTAGCGCCGGGTATGGGTGATGATGGTGAGCTACAGGAGAAAGGGGTTCCGGCTGCTCTGGTTACCGCTTGGCTGAGCCGTCACGGTATCGTGCCAACACGTACCACTGATTTCCAAGTCATGTTCCTGTTCTCGATGGGGGTAACGAAAGGGAAGTGGGGAACGTTGGTTAACACCTTGCTTTCGTTTAAACGCCATTATGATGCCAATACCCCGCTATCTCAGGTTCTGCCTGAGTTGGTAGACGATTATCCTGAGGTCTATGGCAAGTTAGGTCTGCGTGATTTAGGCGATAAGATGTTTGCCTATCTGCGTAAAAATAACCCTGGAGCTAAGCTGAATGCGGCATATTCGGGTCTTCCTGAGGCGGTGATGACGCCACGTCAGGCTTATCAGTCTATTGTTGCGAACAAGGTGGAGATGGTTGCGATCGACGGTCTGGTCAACCGCGTTGCAGCCAACTCCATCATCCCTTATCCACCAGGAATCCCAATGTTACTGTCTGGTGAAAACTTCGGTGGCGAAGATAGCCCACAGATTGGCTACCTGCGTGCCCTACAGGCTTGGGATCATGAATTCCCTGGTTTCGAACATGAAACCGAAGGGACTGAAATTATCAACGGTGTTTACCATGTGATGTGTGTTCGCACAGAGTAACTATCGTTGGTGATGTAGCAAAGACACCACAGCAAAAAACAATAAAGTTTTATCTCTTGTCGTATCTGCGCGGGCATGTCCCGCGCTTTTTTTATCTCTAATGTTTACTTTTTAATCTGTAATCGAGTAAATACCCTGCGTAAATAAATTTATACGGCTCTATTTATCTTTTAGATATTGAATAATTAGAAAAGCACTGTATTTTATTCACTGGCATTTGAATCATCATATGTATTACTTTTTCTTTTATGTCTTATTACTCTAGTCGATAAGTCTAGTTTAGTAGCGGCATTTTATTCTTTACGTCTGTAGGATGTCTTATTATGAAACTTAGTAGCAACGACAATTGTGTTGTCGTTTTAACTCGAAAAGATGTCACCGTTAATTTCAACGAAGAAAATGAAATCACGTTCAAAGCTAATCACATGATGCTCATCTCTTGTGAAAATAACGTAATAGATTTCTCAGAATTAGAACCTTCAGCGGTGCTGCATTTGAATAGAGATGTAATAAAAGACTATATCCATTTTTTAAAAAAAGACATCAGTCAAGTGTCTCCCAATCTACGCTCTGTACCGTGTTTTATGGTTGAGCGGTGTCAAACCCCCCACATCTTTCAAGAGGCTGCACGTCTCTCTCAAGAGACGCTAACCAGCGAAGTTGATCTCGAACGTAGACGTTGCCTTGCCTTCACGGTTCTGTCTATTTTTCTCAATAATAACAGTCTGATACCTTTCCTTATTCGTGAGGTGAGAAGCAACTTAAGCGCTAACGTTTACAACATTATTCAAAGCAATATGCACAAAGAGTGGAGTTTGACTTCAGTCGCCAGTTGTCTGTGTTTAAGCCCTAGTTCATTGAAAAAAAAGCTAAAAAATGAAGATACTACCTACAGTAAAATCATTACTGACTGTAGAATGCGTTATGCGGCAGAACAACTACTTGTTTTTAATAAAAATATTTCTCAAGTTTCCTCTCTATGTGGTTATAGCAGCACGTCATATTTTATCTCAGTCTTTAAAGAATATTATGGTGTCACTCCTCTAAACTATGTACACCGTAGTCGAGAACGAATGACTGCATAATTCTCTTATTAAAATGAGTAAATATCATTTAATATAATTTATCGCTAGCTATTCTATATATATTTTAAGTTTGAAAAGTTATGTAATCTTTTTATGTTTTATCTTTATATATATAGTTTTATCTAAATGGTTGTCGGCTAAAAATATGCTAATAATGGAGATATTCACGGTTAGCCTCTGGAATGATCTCACTCTGAGCGTAATATTAGTTTTCCACTAAAACTTCTATTTAACTTAAGGTTAGATTATGTCTACGGATTCTGAATCTCATAAAGTGGGACTCATTCCTGTTACTCTCATGGTGTCAGGTAATATTATGGGTTCTGGCGTATTTTTATTGCCGGCAAATCTAGCATCTACCGGCGGGATTGCAATCTACGGATGGTTGGTGACCATTATTGGCGCGCTAGCGCTGTCAATGGTCTATGCCAAAATGTCGTCTTTAGATCCCAGTCCCGGCGGCTCTTATGCTTATGCCCGTCGTGCTTTTGGCCCTTTTCTTGGTTATCAAACCAACGTGCTGTACTGGCTTGCCTGCTGGGTTGGTAACATCGCGATGGTGGTTATCGGCGTAGGGTATCTCAGCTACTTCTTCCCCGCGTTAAAAGATCCAATGGTGTTAACCATCACCTGCGTTGCCGTACTCTGGATTTTTGTTTTACTCAACATCGTTGGGCCAAAAATGATCACTCGGGTGCAGGCCGTGGCAACCGTCTTGGCCTTGATCCCAATTGTAGGCATCGCGGTGTTCGGGTGGTTTTGGTTTCGGGGCGAAACCTATATGGCGGCGTGGAACGTCAGTGGCCAGGGGACATTTGGCGCCATTCAGAGCACGCTTAGCGTGACGCTCTGGTCATTTATCGGGGTTGAAAGCGCCTCGGTTGCTGCCGGTGTTGTGAAGAATCCTAAACGTAACGTCCCGATTGCCACCATCGGTGGGGTTTTGATTGCTGCGGTGTGTTATGTGCTCTCCACAACCGCCATCATGGGGATGATTCCAAATGCTGCGCTGCGTGTCTCCGCGTCTCCTTTCGGCGATGCTGCTCGTTTAGCGTTGGGAGATACCGCAGGGGCCATCGTTTCTTTCTGTGCTGCTGCGGGCTGTTTAGGCTCGCTTGGCGGTTGGACGTTACTGGCCGGTCAAACCGCAAAAGCGGCTGCAGATGACGGATTATTCCCTCCTATTTTTGCCAAGGTCAACAAAGCAGGTACACCGGTAGCTGGTTTGCTGATTGTGGGTGTGCTGATGACCATTTGCCAATTCGGCAGCATTTCACCTAATGCGGCGAAAGAGTTTGGCCTTGTTTCGTCAGTGACCGTTATCTTTACGCTGGTACCTTATCTCTATACCTGTGCGGCGCTGCTATTGCTAGGGCATGGTCATTTTGGCAAATATCGCGCTGTGTATATTGCGATTGTCAGCGTTGCCTTTATCTACTGTATTTGGGCAGTGGTGGGGTCCGGTGCGCAGGAGGTTATGTGGTCATTTGTTGTACTGATGGTGATTACCGCCATGTATGCGTTGAACTATAACCGTCTGCATAAAAATCCATATCCATTGGATGGCACCAATCCTGACGGATCGCTGAAAGCTCCGTCGAGCAACTAAAAGCAGGCACAAGTCATCGAATATAAAAACCGCAGTGGTTTCTGCCCTGCGGTTTTTACGATCCCAACTTAGGCCAGCGCGCTGCGTTGCTGTAGGGCAACTAAAGCAGCAAGTGCACGTTGAGCATCGTCTTCCGGGACGAAAATATGGTCATGGTAATAGGCGGCTACTACGTTCGCGCTGATGCCATTCTCGGCTAGCTCGGTGGCGATAGCGGCAGTTAAGCCAACAGCTTCAAGACTAGAGTGAACCGTTAGCGTAATTTGGCAAAAATTGCTGCTGACGTCTAATCCGGCGGCTTGGGCATTTTCTCGCGGTAAGATCAGGGTGAGCCCTTCGGCTTCAAAAAAAAGGCCAAGCGGATTGAGGCTGCTAGCCTGTTCCAGTGTTAGATTCTGGCTGGTACAAAATACAAAGGTATTCGGATTCAGTGCTGGCTCCATAGAGGCCAGTAGTTGAGTGATCTCTTTTATTCCGCTCATGTTGAATTCTCCATTCCGTTTTTGCGCAAGCGTAGCGGGCTATTAATGTGGTGTTAAATTAAAAAAAGTTTGCTGCAATTAGGTATGCTTATAGGCATATAGTAATGCTCTGCGATTGCGTGAGGACAAGGCCATGATTGAAGTGATTCTGGTTGATGAAAGCGACATGCCAGTTGGCAGAATGGAAAAATTAGCCGTTCATCAGCAAGGGCTGCTGCATCGGGCTATCTCTGTGTATGTTTTTAACGATCATCAAGAGCTACTGCTTCAGCGTCGTGCGGTGGGGAAATATCATGCGGGTGGGCAATGGAGCAATACCTGCTGTGGTCATCCATTTCCCGGCGAAGATACTCAAGAGGCGGCAATGAGGCGTTTATATCAGGAAATGGGTATGGCGTGTGCCTTGCACGAATCGTTTGAATTACGTTATCGCCTTGACGTTGGGGGCGGGCTGATCGAGCACGAACTCGCTCATGTGTTCATCGGCCACAGCAATGTTGTGCCGCAGCTTAACTCAGAAGAAGCCGACGCCTTCGCTTACCATCCGCTGGATGAAATTATTGAGCAGATGGCAATAGAACCTGAACGTTTTACGCCGTGGTTTAGACTATGTCTGCCAAAAGTGATTGAACGCTTGGGCTAACAGATTCCTTCTTCCGTCATGGGAGAGGGAATGTTTTACAAATTCCTATTCTGTAATGAAATGTCGGCCATGTCGTTTTTTGTCCTCTGGGCCTGATAACGGGCTACCCTCTGTTTTTCCTCATATTTATTCACTGAGCCAGAGCGGCTATTCCTGCTTTGATTCAGAAGTTAAACGTTATTCGTAAAGTTGTTCAAATTGAGTTCAAAAAAATTGAATGACAAGCTCAAAACTATCCGATTTTAACGCTTCGTTAACCGATCTATTCTTTAGTCATCGGAAGGCAAGTGCCTTTCAAAACATAGAAAAATTCAAGAAAGGTAAATATTATGAAAAGCATCAAAAATTTAGCTGTAGTTTTAGCACTTTCTGTAACTGCATTTGCTGCTTCTGCCGCAGATCTGTCTTCCGTTCCGACTTCTGATATGCAGAAAATGGGTGTGGTTTCCGTTAGCGGCGCAACGACGCTTGATGGTTTAGAAGCTCGTGTTGCTGCCAAAGCTGAGCAGGCCGGTGCATCTTCCTATCGCATCATTTCCACGACTGGGAATAACCGCATGCACGCTACTGCAGAACTGTACAAATAAGTTTTCTCCCCTCTAGCACCCTGAGTTTCAAAAACAGAAAAGGCCTTTCCCCATGATGGGGAGAGGCCTTTTTGTTTACCACTGTCTGTAACATGTTTGTACACGGTGCCTTTCTCATGTTTTTGGTGGTAGCCTAACTCTATTGCATTCGTAAGCGTCAATCATGTCCAACGGGATCGTTGAGGAGAGCACTGTGGGAATTAACATCGTGGATAAAAAAATCGGTTTTATCGGCTGTGGCAATATGGGCAAGGCGATCTTAGGTGGATTGGTCGCCAGTAAATTGGTCCCAGCAGAAAATATCACGGTGTATAACCGTAGTGCGAAAAGCGTGGAAGCGATTAGCCAGGAATTTGGCAGCCGTGGCGCAAACAGCGCAGATGAAGTGGCTAAACAGGCTGACGTGTTGATCGTGGGCGTTAAGCCAAACATGATGGCGAACATTCTGGGTGAGATCCGTGACGCTTTGAAACCCAACGCAATTGTAGTTTCTATTGCCGCAGGGGTGACTCTCGAAACGCTAGAGTTTGCGCTTAAAGACGGGCAAAAAGTGGTGCGTGTGATGCCTAATACGCCAGCTCTCGTCAATGCGGGAATGTCGTCGATAACGCCGAATAAACAGGTCAGCGAAGATGAAAGCGCGCTTATCGTTGAAATCTTTAGTAGCTTTGGCCGAGCAGAAATTGTCCCTGAATACCTGATTCACTCTGTGGTCGGTGTGAGTGGCTCGGCTCCTGCCTATGTGTTTATGTTTATTGAGGCTATGGCTGATGCCGCGGTTCTTGGTGGTATGCCGCGTGCTCAAGCCTATCAATTTGCTGCGCAGGCGGTAATGGGGTCGGCAAAAATGGTGTTGGAAACAGGGAAACATCCGGGTGAGCTAAAAGATATGGTGTGCTCACCGGGTGGAACCACGATTGAAGCGGTGAAAGTCTTAGAGCAAAAAGGATTACGTGCAGCCGTTATGGATGCAATGCAAAGTTGCATGGCTAAATCTGAAGAAATGAGTCGCCGCTAGTTCCCTCCTCTCTCTCCCGAATGCTTATGTCGAAGCGATCGTCCTTTTCTAGGACGATCGCTAATGTTATTACCCGAAAAATTCTGCCAACATATTGATCATAAGGCACTCATGAAGTTTTCGTATCGATGTTGACTTTTCACTCATTGAGAACTACCTCGCCGATTGAGAACTTTCTTGGTAAATTCCTCCTGTATCTGAACGATTCAGAATGTGGTGTGTCTCATATCTTCTAGGGTTAGTAATGGGTTTTAGAAATTAATGCGAAAAATAAAATTGCTATCACAACCAATGCAGGCGCTGATGTTAGCGATTTATGTTGGTGTTTTTCTCAATATTCCGGTTTTTTTACGCCGTTTTGATGAAGTTAAGGAAGGGCTCCACTTTTCCAAATGGATGACGGGAAGTTTAGAAGTTTTAGTCGTCCTCCTGTTCACTTTCTTTGTGCTGAGAGTTTGTTCGCTGGGTGGTCGCCGATTCTTTCAGATTGCAGCCACGCTAATTACCCTGATTTCAGTCGCAGCCAGTTACTACATGACAGCGTTTAACGTCGTGATTGGCTACGGTATTATCATTTCTGTGTTTTCGCCCGGAGATCTGGGGCTGTTTTCCGAGGTTGTCGGTTGGAAATTTCTCCTTTGGTTTATCGCTGCTAGCATCATTCCGTTAGCCATTATTTGGTTAGGCTCTGGGCGTAATACGCTGTTAGAACAGTTAAAAACGCCTGGAAAGAGAATTTCATCTCTGGCTGTTATGGCTGTGATCGTTGCCGTGGTTTGGGTTCCATTAAACATGATGGGGACCGCGCAGAAGAAAATCGATCAGAAAAACAACGTGGATATGCCGAGCTATGGCGGCGTCGTCGCCCACTCTTATCTGCCATCAAACTGGCTAGCGGCATTTGGCCTGTATGCTTACACTGCGCTAGATGAGCGTCAGGATGAGGCCGATTTATTCGACCCTGCAGCGAAGTTTACCTATGTTGCGCCTGAGGGGATTGACGATACTTACATCGTATTCATCATTGGCGAAACCGCCCGTTGGGACCACATGGGCATTCTTGGCTATGAGCGCGATACTACGCCTCTGTTGGCGAAAGAGCCTAATTTGGCTGCGTTCCGTGGAGAGTCCTGTGATACGTCGACCAAGCTTTCTTTACGCTGCATGTTTGTGCGTGAAGGCGGCACTGAGAATAATGCTCAGCGCACGCTAAAAGAGCAGAATATTTTCTCCGTTCTTCACCATATTGGCTTCAGCTCAGAGCTGTTTGCGATGCAAAGTGAGATTTGGTTCTACAACAATACCGATGCCGATAATTTCTCCTTCCGTGAGCTGATTGCGGCAGAGCATCGTAACGATGGCAAACCAGTAGATGATATGTTGCTGGTGGAAGAGCTGAAAAACTCGTTGAAGAAGCACCCTAACGGCAAGCATCTGGTGGTTCTGCATACCTCTGGATCGCATTATCTGTATACGCAACGCTACCCGCGTAGCTATGCAAAGTTTCAGCCGGAGTGCATGGGGGTTGATGACTCTTGCACCAAAGAACAGCTGATGAACTCATACGACAACAGCATTTTGTATACGGACAACATGATTAAAAGCGTGATTGATCAGGTGCGTGATAAAAAAGCGTTGGTGTTCTATGCCTCCGATCACGGCGAATCGATCAGTGACAACGAACATTTCCACGGCACGCCGCGTGAAATGGCTCCGCCGGAACAGTTCCGCGTACCGCTGATGGTCTGGGCATCCGACAAGTTCTTAGCATCTGGCGATAACGCTAAAATGTTTGCGCAAGTACAAAAGCAGGCCAAACAGGGACAGACACATCGCCACGTTGAGCTCTATGATTCCATTCTGGGGTGTTTAGGTTATACGTCGCCAGATGGCGGTATTAATGAAAACAATAACTGGTGTCGTTTCTAATTTAATCAGTTAGCTAACTTAATCAGTTGGCTTACAAAGCCGGAGAGAATCTATCGCTCCGGCTTTTTTTATCTAAACATCCATACCTCGGCATGAATTTTTCCTCAAGTTTCCCTTAAAAGCGCCGATAAACTGATCAATCGTTAGCCAGTTTCCTCTGTTCTGGACTTACTCTCCGTAGAGAGAGGCATTCCCGTTGGCGACGAGACATACCCGTCTAACGCTCTCTTTTGCAGGCTCTTTAATTCCTAGGGATATCACCATATGAGTAAACACCTGACAGTCCGTGGTGGGCTGGCCATCATCATGCTTGTTTATACGCTGCTATTGCTGATGATTAGCATCATTGGTATTCAATCTGTTCGCCAAATCAATCAAAGACTGGCCGTTGTCAATCAGGTGCAGGCCGAAGAGCTAAGCCCGTTGGCGGCCAGCTTTAATGCTACCCTGCGAGCGCGCACTGCGGGTGCGTTATCGGTACGACAAATGGAGATGGGTAAGCTAGCGGCAGCCGATGATAGTCGCCAGCGAGCGGAAAAATTAATCAGTGAATCTGATGCCGCGATGCAGAAATTTACCGATCTGAAGAAGTTAACCCCACGTGGCGCACAGTTGAGCGCTGAGTTGGAAAATAGCTATCAGATTTATGTGAGCCAAGCATTACGTCCGATGTTACAAGCGCTGAAGTCGAATGATAGCGCGAAATATTACGCCCTACTGGAAGATCAGTTGCGCAACCTGTCCGCTAATTTCGATCAGGATTTGCGCGACTTCCGTGGTTTTGCTGATGAAGTCGGGCAGAAAGCTCTGCAAGATGCGCAAAATGACTACCAGCGCGATCTGATCATCATCAGCTGTGCATTTGCCTTCTCGTTGTTGATTGGTGCACTGTGCTGGGTTGCATTGCGCAAAATTATTTTGCATCCATTGGATCGTCTGGATGCGCATGTTTCGCTGATTGCCGACGGTGATTTATCTCAGAGTCTTGAAAGTGAAGGTAAATCAGAGATTGCTAAGCTAGGCCGCCGTTTACGTAGTATGCAGACGTCGCTGGCCAATACCGTCAGCCAAGTGCGTGATGCCAGTGTACAGGTGGAAGTGGGGGCGCGAGAGCTGACCGCGGGTAACCGTAATTTATCGCAGCACACCGAAGAGCTGGCCGCTTCTCTGGAAGAGACGGCCGCCAGCATGGAGCAGTTAACTGCCACGGTGAAGCAAAACGCAGATAACGCCGAGCAAGCCAATCACCTGGCTGGAAATGTGTCACATACGGCAGATAAAGGGGCTGAAATTGTCAGCGAGGCGATTACTCGTATGCAGGGTATTTCGACCAGTTCACAGAAGATTGCCGATATTATCAGCGTTATTGATGGCATAGCCTTCCAAACCAATATTCTGGCTTTGAATGCGGCCGTGGAGGCAGCCCGCGCTGGAGAGCAAGGGCGTGGATTTGCCGTAGTAGCTGGCGAGGTGCGTAACTTGGCACAACGCAGCGCTCAGTCGGCGAAAGAGATCAAAACGCTGATTGAAGACTCTGCCCGTCGTGTGAAAGAGGGATCGTCAATGGTGACATCAGCGGGTGAAACCATGGCTGAGATCGCCACCGAAATCCGTCAGGTAACGACGCTAATGAGTGAGATCTCCGAGGCTTCACACGAACAAAGTCGCGGCATTGAGCAGGTAAATCAGGCTATCTCTCAGATGGATCAGGTGGCGCAACAGAATGCCGCATTGGTGGAAGAATCCGCTGCTGCAACAGGCTCTTTAGAAGAGCAGAGTGGGCATTTGATGCAGAGCATGGGCGTGTTTAAGCTGGCACAAAGCTAAAGTGGAATAACACAGGTTTAGGCGCGGCTTTTGTCGCGCCTTTTTTACTGAGAGCAGACCGAATTATTCCTGCTTCACGAACGGCACCAGCTTAGGCTGTGCAATACGCTGGTAGTCTTGCGTGTTTAAGATCACTGAGCGCTCAAGGGTGCCTGCGTTAAAGGCCAACTCGTCAAAGCGTTCAAACAACAGCGGGTCGGCAACGAGCAATAAGTCAGGATGGAAACTAAACGGAGGGATCGCGCCAAAAACGCAGTCGGTCAGCGTATCCACTTCAACTGGGCTAGCTAGCGACGCACGAGTCCCGCCAATGCCGTGTGCCACTGCGCTTAAATCCGCCTGTTTATCTGCGGGTAAAATGGCTAGCACGTGCTGTTTAATACCGTTCCCTTTCACATGACACAGTAGTGCCTTTGCGCCTTGGCCAAGCTGAGTGCCACGGATCTTAGCCACCTCTTCCGATTTGCCTGCCGTCGGGTGCTCGACGACTCGGTAGCGTGCCTGCTGTTCATCGAGTAGAGCACTGAGGCGATCAAAGGTTGCAATAGACATTCCGTTTTCTCCCGTATGAATTCCTGTTGGTATGAGGCCATTCTAGCGCGATTAAACGTGCCCTAACATGATGCGAAACAGCCAAAATGGCTCCCCGAAATGGAGCATGACCTTGCTCAGAACAGCATTTCCTCCTGTCGATGCCGCAAATTACAAACCCAATTGTTCAGATATTCAGCGTTTGGCGATAATTTTTTCAGCAATTGTGCCAGCGATATCCGCTATTAAAATTTTGTTACACAGTGAAATGAGCTGACTAACGACTGCTAGCATAAATTTTAATCCTGTAAATGTTATCAAGACGTTTCTTTAATGTTTGTATGCTGTATATCACAGTCCTTGTAAATCACCTTTGGTTATATTGACGTCACCTTAAACACTTGCGAAATTGGTATGCATAGGTGGGTGATTAACACTGGAAGCCCCTTCCAAGTGCTACCCAATGTGGCCCCGAAGAATCGTTCTCTTTGGCATGCGGGTTGCACCCATCCTTGGCTTTTCAGCCAACACTGCACGGGTCGCATATAAAAAAACAGATCTGGCAGACACACACATCACTACGGAGCCAAGCGTTATGTCTTCTTATAAGAACACCTCCACTCACCGTGGAAAAAAAATAGGTGCGTTGAAGTTGGGGATTGGTCTGGTTGCTCTGGCGCTGGCCGCCGGTGCTCAGGCAAAAACTCTGGTTTATTGCTCAGAAGGTTCACCTGAAGGTTTTAACCCTCAGCTGTTCACTTCTGGTACAACTTACGATGCGAGTTCTGTACCGCTCTACAACCGTTTGGTTGAGTTCAAAACGGGCACCACTGAGATCCAGCCGGGCTTAGCCGAAAAGTGGGAGATCAGCCCAGACGGTAAAACCTACACTTTCCATCTGCGTAAAGGTGTGAAGTGGCAAGGCAGCAAGCTGTTTACCCCAACGCGTGATTTGAACGCTGATGACATCGTGTTCTCCTTTATGCGTCAGAAAGATGACAAAAACCCGTACTACAAAGTGTCCGGTGGCACCTATGAGTATTTCCAAGGTATGGGCTTGGGTGAATTGATCAGCAAAGTGGAAAAAGTGGACGATAACACCGTGCGCTTTGAACTGACGCGTCCTGAATCACCGTTCTTGGCTGATTTGGCCATGGACTTCGCGTCTATTTTATCTGCTGAATACGCCGATGCGATGATGAAGGCGGGTACACCAGAGAAGATCGACCTAGAGCCGCTGGGTACGGGGCCATTCCAATTGGTGCAATATCAGAAAGACTCCAAAATCCTGTACAAGCCGTTCAAAGATTACTGGGGACCTAAGCCAAAAATCGATCGCTTAGTCTTCTCTATTACGCCGGATGCTTCCGTGCGCTATGCCAAACTGCAAAAAAATGAGTGTCAGGTGATGCCGTATCCAAATCCGGCTGACATTGACCGCATGAAGCAAGATAAAAGTATTACGTTGATGGAGCAGCCGGGTCTGAACGTTGGCTACCTGTCGTATAACGTTGAGAAAAAACCGCTGGATAACGTGAAAGTGCGTCAGGCACTGACGATGGCGGTAAATAAAGAGGCGATCATTGAAGCGGTGTATCAGAAAGCGGGTCAGCCAGCGAAGAACCTGATCCCACCGACCATGTGGAGCTACAACGACAAAATCACCGACTACGCATACGACCCTGCGAAAGCAAAAGAGTTGTTGAAAGAAGCGGGCTTGGCAGATGGTTTTGCTATCGACCTGTGGGCTATGCCGGTACAGCGTCCATACAACCCGAATGCTCGCCGTATGGCTGAGATGATTCAGGCTGACTGGGCGAAGGTGGGTGTAAAAGCCAAGATCGTTACCTATGAGTGGGGCGAATACCTGAAACGTGCGAAAGACGGCGAGCATCAGACCGTGATGATGGGATGGACTGGTGACAATGGGGATCCAGATAACTTCTTCGCGACGCTGTTTAGCTGTCAGTCTGCCAAAGATGGTTCTAACTACTCAAGATGGTGCTACAAGCCGTTTGAAGATTTGATCCAGCCTGCACGCGCTGAATCCGATCACGAAAAACGCACCGAACTTTATAAGCAGGCTCAGGTCGTTATGCATGATCAGGCTCCGGCGTTGATCATCGCTCACTCCACCGTTTATGAGCCAGTGCGTAAAGAAGTGAAAGGCTATGTGGTTGATCCATTAGGTAAACATCACTTCGACCAGGTGTCTCTCGACTAACCACGTTAACCCCTCCCATCCTCCCTCTTATCAGGGGGAGGAATAGAAATAGATTGTGCCGAGTGGGCATTTTCATCATTCAACGCTCTTCTGTGAAGGGGAGCGTTAGGGTGGGGTCTCCGTTAGACGTAGCTGTACTGTGAGCAATGCTTCAATCATAAAAATAGAGAGTACGGGATATGTTGCAGTTCATACTCCGGCGTTTGGGGTTAGTGATCCCAACGTTTATTGGCATAACGTTATTAACGTTTGCTTTTGTTCACATGATCCCCGGCGATCCGGTCACGATCATGGCAGGGGAACGCGGGATCTCCGCCGAACGTCATGCTCAGATGATGACGGAAATGGGCTTGGATAAACCGCTGTATCAACAATATTTCATCTACGTCAAAGACGTACTGCACGGTGATTTGGGCACCTCGCTCAAGAGCCGTACGCCAGTTTGGGTTGAGTTTGTCCCCCGTTTTAAGGCCACGCTGGAACTCGGTATCTGTGCGATGTTATTCGCTATCGCGGTGGGTATACCGGTTGGCGTATTGGCTGCGGTGAAGCGCGGCTCCATATTCGATCATACCGCTGTCGGTATCTCGCTGACAGGCTATTCCATGCCGATTTTCTGGTGGGGGATCATGCTTATCATGCTGGTATCGGTACAGCTCAATCTCACGCCCGTATCGGGGCGCATAGACGACAGTGTTTTCCTTGATGATAGCTATCCGTTAACCGGATTTATGCTGATTGACACCCTATTGTGGGGAGAGCCGGGTGATTTCAAAGATGCAGTCATGCACATGATTTTACCTGCGATTGTGCTGGGTACTATCCCATTGGCGGTCATTGTGCGTATGACCCGTTCCTCAATGTTGGAAGTGCTGAGTGAAGACTATATTCGTACCGCTCGCGCGAAAGGTTTGGGACGTATGCGCGTGATTATTGTACATGCGTTGCGCAATGCGCTGTTGCCGGTGGTTACGGTGATTGGCTTACAGGTGGGGACGCTGCTGGCGGGGGCGATCCTGACAGAAACCATCTTCTCTTGGCCGGGGTTAGGACGCTGGTTGATTGATGCTTTGCAGCGCCGAGATTATCCGGTGGTGCAAGGTGGTGTGCTATTGGTGGCCATCATGATCATTCTGGTTAACCTGCTGGTTGATGTGCTGTATGGCGTCGTTAACCCACGCATTCGCCATAAGAAATAGGAGGCGCAACGATGTCTAACGTTACAACAACGTCCCCGGCAATAAGCGCGCCAAAGCCGATGACTCCGTTTCAAGAATTCTGGCACTACTTCAAACGCAACAAAGGCGCGGTGGTGGGGTTGGTCTATATCGTCATCGTTTTAATCTTGGCGATTGGTGCAAACGTGTTGGCTCCGCATCTGCCAGCGGAACAGTTCCGCGATGCCTTGCTTAAACCTCCCGTGTGGCAAGACGGCGGCAGTTGGAAATTTATTCTTGGCACTGATGACGTAGGCCGTGATGTGCTGTCGCGTCTGATTTATGGTGCGCGCTTGTCACTGCTGGTGGGATGTCTGGTGGTCGTATTGTCGCTGATCCTCGGCGTGATATTCGGCCTGCTGGCAGGATATTTTGGCGGTGTGGTTGATGCCGTCATCATGCGTATTGTGGACATCATGCTGGCCTTGCCAAGCCTGCTGTTGGCTCTGGTTTTGGTGGCTATTTTTGGCCCGTCGATTGTTAACGCGTCATTGGCGTTAACCTTTGTTGCGCTGCCGCACTACGTGCGCTTAACGCGTGCAGCGGTGTTGGTTGAGGTGAACCGCGATTATGTGACCGCTTCTCGTGTGGCGGGCGCAGGTGCGATGCGCCAGATGTTTATCAATATTCTGCCTAACTGCTTAGCGCCTTTGATTGTACAGGCGTCGTTAGGTTTTTCGAATGCCATCCTCGATATGGCTGCATTAGGTTTCCTCGGTATGGGTGCTCAGCCGCCAACGCCAGAGTGGGGAACCATGTTGTCTGACGTGCTGCAATTTGCGCAAAGCGCGTGGTGGGTCGTGACCTTCCCTGGCTTAGCGATTTTGCTGACGGTCTTGGCATTTAACCTGATGGGCGATGGATTACGCGATGCGTTAGATCCGCGTCTTAAGCAGTAGTGGGTAGAGGTAGAATATTATGGCTTTATTAGAAGTTAACGAGCTATCAGTTCACTTCGGTGAAAAAGAAGCGCCGTTCCGCGCCGTTGATCGCATCAGCTACAGCGTTAATCAGGGTGAAGTTGTCGGCATCGTTGGTGAATCAGGCTCTGGTAAGTCAGTGAGTTCTCTAGCCATCATGGGGCTGATTGACTTTCCCGGCCGTGTGACGGCGAACAGTTTGAGCTTTAACAATATTGATTTGCAGAAGATTTCTGAAAAAGAGCGCCGCCAGATTGTGGGTGCTGAAGTGGCAATGATTTTTCAGGATCCGATGACTAGCCTGAATCCGTGTTACACCGTGGGCTTTCAGATTATGGAAGCGCTCAAGGTGCATCAGGGGGGCAACCGCAGTACACGTCGTCAGCGCGCTATCGATCTGCTGACTCTGGTAGGCATTCCCGATCCGGGCTCGCGTTTGGACGTTTACCCGCATCAGCTTTCTGGCGGTATGAGCCAGCGAGTGATGATTGCAATGGCCATTGCCTGTCGGCCAAAACTGCTTATTGCTGATGAACCCACCACGGCGCTGGACGTTACCATTCAGGCACAGATTATCGAGCTACTGTTGGAGCTACAGCAAAAAGAGAATATGGCGCTGGTGCTGATTACCCACGATTTGGCACTGGTCGCAGAAGCAGCCCATAAGATTATCGTGATGTATGCAGGGCAGGTGGTGGAAGCGGGGACTGCACAGGAAATTTTCCGTACCCCACGCCACCCTTACACTCAGGCTCTGCTGCGTGCGTTGCCGGAGTTTGCCGCCGATAAGGCGCGATTGGCATCGCTACCCGGTGTTGTTCCGGGTAAATACGATCGACCAAACGGCTGCCTGCTTAACCCTCGTTGTCCGTATGCCAACGATTTGTGCCGTCAAGTTGAGCCAGAACTTAAAGATATCAACGGACGCAGGGCAAAATGCCATACGCCGCTTGATGATGCGGGGAGACCCACGCTATGAGTCACGCAACACTGAATAAGCAGGCACCGCTGCTTCAGGCTATCGATCTGAAAAAACATTATCCGGTGAAAAAAGGTTTATTCGGCGCGGAACGTTTGGTTAAAGCGCTTGATGGAGTCTCGTTTACGTTGGAACGCGGCAAAACGCTGGCTGTGGTTGGTGAGTCTGGCTGTGGTAAGTCGACGCTGGGTCGCCTATTAACCATGATTGAAATCCCTACCGGTGGTGAACTTTATTATCAAGGACAGGATTTGCTTAAGCCGGATGCAACAGCGGAAAAACTGCGTCGGCAGAAAATCCAAATCGTGTTCCAAAATCCCTATGCATCGCTAAATCCACGCAAGAAAGTCGGGGCCATTTTGGAGGAACCGCTCACTATCAATACGTCGCTTAGCGCCGCTGAACGTCGCGAAAAAGCATTAGCGATGATGGCGAAAGTAGGATTGAAAACTGAGCATTACGATCGTTATCCCCATATGTTTTCCGGTGGGCAGCGTCAGCGTATAGCGATTGCGCGCGGTTTGATGCTCAATCCTGACGTGGTAATCGCCGATGAGCCTGTTTCTGCGCTGGACGTTTCGGTGCGCGCTCAGGTACTGAACCTGATGATGGATTTGCAGCAAGAGATGGGGCTGTCTTATGTCTTTATCTCTCATGACTTGTCGGTGGTGGAGCACATTGCTGATGAAGTCATGGTGATGTATTTGGGGCGCTGTGTGGAAAAAGGGCCGAAGGATGCCGTGTTTAACAATCCGCGACATCCTTATACCCAAGCGCTACTCTCTGCGACGCCACGCTTGAATCCAGACATGCGCCGCGAGCGAATCAAGTTGACCGGTGAGCTGCCAAGTCCGTTAAATCCACCGCCAGGCTGCGCCTTTAACGCGCGCTGCCGTCGTGCATTTGGCACTTGTAAGCAGCTACAGCCACAGCTGAAACAGTATGGTGAACAGCTGATTGCCTGTTTTGCCGTGGATCAGGATGAAGCAGCAGAAAGCGCTTAGTATCGATTTATCCGGATTCTATTTTGAGAGCTCTGAAAAGAGCTCTTTTTTTATTTGAAGAATAAGACAGTCGCGAGATCAATAACCTTATATTTAGTGCGTCTTTAATGTTCTATAAAGTTATGCCTGTAAATTATATTAGCAAGCTATAAGTTCGCTATGACTCATTCATGGGTGTGGAAATATCCTAATATGGAAATCGTTATTACTTGAAGCATTTGATGGGGGTATTAAACAATCAAAAATAGATATTTTTTAATGCCTAGAGTGTCCATTCAAATGTACATAATTAAATGCTTTCCGTTACGGAAGAGATATTCTCTGTGTATTTGAGCATAGCCAACACAGCGTTATAAATGTGATTTAAGGGTATATATATTGAAAAGGCTCCCTTTGGGGGAGCCTTTAGGTACGCTGTTTTGTACGCGATATTACTGCGGGTAAGGTACCCAATCGCCACCGTTGAGGCGGATATAAGGTTTGCCCTGATACTGAATCACGATGGCGTTATCGTTCTCTGACACCGGTGCCGTCTGCGGTAGCCCTTTCAGCAAGGCTTGCCAGTTTACGCTGTCTTCAGTGAAGATTTTACCGTCAACGGAACGAGCTACCAATTCGGAAAGAGCCAGATAGCTGCTTGGCTGATCGATAATGATTTCAGTCGGTTGCGGCGCTTTCATCCCGATAAATTTGATTCCTACTGGGACGTGCGTGATGTTTGGGCTTGGAATATCACGCAGGCCTGACATCTGCATTTTATCCCCAACGAGTGCGGCACCATGCTCAGGCACGACAACCACCATCACTTTGCGATTTGATTTCTCAAGCTGCGTTAGGAATGCGTCTAGCTGATCAAACAGTTTTTGTGCGCGGGGCTTGTAGTCGGCACTCTTGCTACTACCAACCATACGGTTACCGTCATGCAGCGGGATCAGATTAAAGAAGGTCGCGGTACGTGCATCGCCTGACTTTTCAACCGTTTGCTGCCAGCGTTGTAAAATTTCTAAATCGTTAAATATCGGTTCGCCATCAAACGACGTGAGCTCATGCGAAATCCCTGCCTGAGATTCCAACGGCGTCTGCAAACCGGCATCTTTGCGCAGGTCTTCCAAGTAGTTACCGAACTTACCTGAGTGGTCCATGATGAGTCTCTGACCAAAGCCCAATTTAGCCAAATTATCCATCAGATAGCATTGCTGGCCTGCGACAGAGTAGAGCTCTTTATGCGAAGGCTGGCCACAGCTCGCACGCAACAGGCGAATCGACGCAGGGCCGCTGTAGGCGGTGGCAGAGTTAAAGTTTTTAAACAGAATATCGAAGTGTTTCCACAGCGGGTGATCCTGCAAGCCAATAGCATCCACATCAGACCACGCCAAAGAACAGATGTTGATAATCAACAAATCGAATGGCTGCGCGTCCGTCGGTAGCGCCGTTGGGAACTGAGTTTGGCGCTGCTTTTCACTGGCATAGAATGCGTCAAGATAAGCCGAAAGATTCTTATTGTCGGGCGGTGCGGTTTGCGCAGGAAGCTCGCTATTCGCATCTGCTGAGTTTGTGCTGGCATCGGAAGATGCTGCCGATGCTGTTGTGGTATTCGAGCTGGCGGTATCCGGTGTGAGTGAGAATGCAGGACCGGCAATCTGCAGCACGTTTAACCACACAAGAGCCCCGACGACGAATACGGTAACGCGTATCCACTGTGAGATAAAAAGATAGCCAACCAGCATAACAAAGCCAGCGCCAATCATTTTCCAGTTAATGAAGCGATTCACTAAGTCCAGCAGATAGGAGGCTGAGAAGCCCGCCAGCTGCGAACCTTGGCTCATGATGCTGTTAATCCCCGGTAGCCATGTATCGTGATAGAACAGGCCAATCCCAATAGGGATCGCTATCCAGTTACGCCAGCGATGCAAACGAACGTTTGGCAGAGGAAACAGCAAAAAGGCGAGGAATATCAGGTTTGATAGCGCATCAAAATTAAGATAACCAAACCACAACAGAGCGAACTTCAGCAGGAAGTAGAAATTCCAGCCTCCGAGTCCGCGCCAGTAGTGCCACAGGTCCGTTAAGGTATTCGTGGAGTTACTATTTTTGGTCATTTTTACGGTCTACCGTGACAGAAGTATTACGTTCTAAGCGAGTGTTACGCCGCAGGATCCCCTCGGATTTTAAATAGCGCGGCGTGAAGAGTACTTGGCGTATTGATTGCAGAATATGGGGTAATTTTTTACGCAAATAGTAGCCCAATGGCAGAAGTATCACCGCACAGACGATGATGATTTGCAAAATATCCATGCTGTTCATCATTCCACACGCTCCTGACTTGGCGTGAGCAATAGCCTAATTGGCTGCGGTGAATGGCGCAAAGGATGTTCCGCAGCAGATTCACTGTTTTTGCGGCTTACCAGCGGCGTTATGCGATCTGAAAGGTGCCAGTTAGATGGCTTGTTGGACTGCATCTGCTGTAGTTCGGCGATGATCAGCTTGTCTTGATACCACACCATGCGATTTGTGAAGACTTCATCGACCGGTAATGGGAATATATGGCTAAGCGCGATATCTAAGTCATTGATTCTACACGATGAAAGAAACAGTGTTAGCCGGTTTTCATCGATAGTCACCAAATCACCAAAGCGACGGGTTCGGCAGATTGTTAATACCTGCTCAGCGCGCAATCCAGGAACGGGACGTAGGGCAATTAAAATGCCTTTGCTATCCTCCGGTAATAAAGTGTTATTCATCAAAGACATCAGCGTTTCGCAGAAGGCGTTGTAAGGGATATATCCTTTCAGGTTCAGCGGACGCATGGCTTCAATCAGCAGGTCAATGTCTGACGGCACATGGCGGGGATAGGTTTGCCCTTGAATACTTTCCAACATTGTTAGACAACGTGATAGTGGCGCATTGTGCGGGATTATCAGGTTAGCGCCACAGGCCAACAACAGTCGCTCGTCGCTGAAACGTAGACAGGTCGTGCTTTCGCGCACCACCAGTTTGATCGCCTTGCCGCGCTGGCGGCGCAGGCTATGAATTTTACGCGCTAACGTATCAATTTGATCGCTATTGGAAAGCTGGAAAACTAGCGTACAGGCTTGTGCGGCGTAGGCGGCATTAAACAACGCCAGGTTGCTTTCAAATAATTGCCAGTTTTCAGAGAGCGGTGGCGCGCCTTCCAATACGGCTTTATGAGCCATATAGATTTGTTCATCGTTGCGAGGCTGCGGTGCCTGTGGCGTATCTTCATGGGCATGCCAACCGTGCTCATCAAAATAGACGCTCACGTCCTGCTGCGCGGTAACGCCATTTTGATTACACCAGTAGGCAACGTCGTAGCGGTGCAGGTCTTGCAGCCAGCGTAAGCTTGCCAAGCCGCACAGCGTGCGATGTTGGGACTGAAGCATTGTTCTCTGGCTATTTGCACTTTTGCCATAATCGATAATCAACAAGGTGCAATTTTGTTGGCGTAGCCAGCGTGCGGTATCTCGCATCCATTCGGTCAGTTCATAGGGTTGCAACTGCTCCCAAATTCCTGATGGCGTGAATAAAACCAGCAGTCGGTTTTTCGGATGTAGGCCTCGCATCAGATCTTCCGTAAATTGAAATAACGCTTTACGCTTTTCGGGAAGTGAGTAAATGGGAAGTTTATTGGGGCCACGCGTGTAGTTGGCGCCGATAATATCCTGCGGTGGACACTTTACGCTGATTAGCGCTGCGCGTGTTTCTGCAGGCTGGTTTGAGATGACCTGCTGACAAAAGCTTTTGGCATCAACTTCACGGTCTGCACTAATCCAATAGAGGCCGGGAGCTTGCATTATAAGAAGCTCATCCCATAGTTGATGAACCCCAAGAGAAAAAGATAGCGCCATAGAGTGTTAATTCTCTGAATGTGATTATACCCATCAAGCCTAACGTTTTTACCTAATCGCTAGATTTATCCTAGTTGCAATAGATTTTTTGTGTCGCTTTTTATCTACGGCGATAATTTATTTGACGTATGCGGTCTACTAGCGAAAAAAGATAAACGAATGTAACATTATAAATAATTTACGACAAATTACTAAGACTGATGCGTACCCGCTATTACGTTGTAGTCACTGGTTTTTTTAAGCTGTCTATAATCATAAACATTAGTCGATTTTTCATGGATAGCAGAATGAATGACAAAAGAATTAATCTAATTGCGAAAGATCCTACGTTTACTTTCCAAAATGATATTGCTGCACTGAGCAAAGCTTTTGCTATTCCTAAAATCAACTATGTTGATATCTCACGTCAAGAGCATATGAACGAAGTGATTCGCCGTTGGCCGCTATTGGCCGAGCTCACTCAATTAACGAGGAGCGTCCGTTAATGGCTGTTATTGCTTTGCAAGGACTACGAGGTGGTGTGGGCACGACATCCATCACCGCCGCATTGGCGTGGGGGTTACAACAGTTAGGTGAGTCAGTATTGGTGATCGATATGACGCCTGCAAATCTATTACGTATGCACTTTAATACTGACTTCGCTCATCCCCAAGGCTGGGCTCGCGCCGAGTTTGATGGTACCGCATGGCAAGACGCTGCATTACGTTACACAGAATTGCTGGATTTCTTGCCTTTTGGACAGATTAACGGTGATGAGCACGCTCAATTTTTTACTGACGTAACGCGTTGGATAGACTGGTCGCGAAATATTAACGCGTTGCGAGCGAGCGGCAGATATAACTGGATTTTGCTCGATGTTCCCAACGGTGTACACCCACTGGTGCAGCATTTTATCTCGCTGGCCGATAGTGTAATAAACGTCATTGTTCCTGATACCAACTGCCACATTCGGTTGCATCAACAGCCCCTCCCGCAGGGCGTTTTCCTGTTGGCTAATCAGCTATTAGCGACGAGCCAGCTGCAAGAAGATATCTACCAGCTTTGGCTGCAAAGTTTACCTTCTTTGCTGCCGATGGTGATCCACCGTGACGAGGCGATGGCTGAGGCCAGCGCTGTCAAACAGCCGCTCGGCGAATATTATCCGCACTCTTTGGCGGCGGAAGAAATTATGACGCTCGCCAACTGGTGTTTGCTGCATTTCGATGCTGAAGGCAATGCCGCGGATGGGATGACCCCATGAGTCTCCTTCTCGATCTCTTTCTCATGCGGCCAGCGCGTCAAGCTTTGGTCGATCGTTACTACCAATATCGGCAGTCAGCGTCAGTATTGGGTTCCGTATTAGGCTGCTTCTGGCTGACGATGGCGTGGTTCTTTCTCAAGCTGGAATCACCCCGCTGGCAGCAGATCCGTGCGCAACAAACGGCGCTTTTTCCGCATATTGATCCGCAGCGTCCTCGTCCACTCGATATTGTTCGTTACGCGATCCAGAGTCTGTGGCTGGTCGTATTTTTCTCGGGGAAAAACGCGAAAGAGTGGGGTATCCGCGCGCAGATTAAAAAATGGCATAGCGGCTATCATGATTGGCTGAAAAGCTTACCAGAGAAGATGCAGGAGCATGGTGCGGAGGAGTCGGAACAGGCCTTTAACCGTTTAGGCCAAGGTCTACGCCGTCTGGTATTGGGCGTTATGTGTGTATTCTCCGCTATTCTCGCGTTGCTCTGTATTTCCCAGCCGTTTGACTTAAGTTCGCAGTTTGTATTCGTGGTGCTGCTGTGGGGCATCGCGATGGTGGTGCGGCGTATCCCAGGCCGTTTTTCGTCGTTGATGATGATTGTTTTGTCGCTAACGGTCTCTTGTCGTTATATCTGGTGGCGCTATACCTCAACGCTTAACTGGGACGATCCGGTCAGCTTAATCTGTGGATTGCTGCTGCTTGCCGCTGAAACCTATGCATGGGTCGTTTTAGTTCTGGGCTATTTCCAAACCATTTGGCCGCTGAATCGCCAGCCAGCGCCTATGCCGGAAGACGTTAAGTCATGGCCGACCATTGATATTATGGTGCCAACCTATAACGAAGATATGAGTGTGGTGAAGCCCACCATCTATGCGGCTCTCGGCATCGATTGGCCAAAAGAAAAATTGAACATCTGGCTGTTAGACGATGGTGGACGTGAAGAGTTTCGGGAGTTTGCTGAGCAGGTTGGGGTGAAATATATCGCTCGCACGACCCATGAGCATGCCAAGGCCGGTAATATTAATAACGCGTTGAAACAGGCTACCGGTGAGTTCGTTGCGATTTTTGACTGTGACCATGTCCCCACTCGCTCATTTCTACAGCTAACTTTGGGTTGGTTCTTCAAAGATAAAAAGCTGGGCATGATGCAGACACCGCATCATTTTTTCTCCCCCGATCCTTTTGAACGTAACTTGGGCCGTTTCCGTCGAACGCCGAACGAAGGCACTCTATTTTATGGGTTGCTACAGGACGGTAACGACATGTGGGATGCCACTTTCTTCTGTGGTTCGTGTGCCGTATTGCGTCGTAGCGCGCTGGACGAAGTCGGCGGTATCGCCGTTGAAACCGTTACCGAAGATGCTCACACCTCTTTACGTCTACACCGTCGTGGGTGGACATCGGCTTATATCCGTATCCCACAGGCTGCGGGGTTAGCCACCGAAAGTCTTTCGGCACATATCGGCCAGCGTATTCGATGGGCTCGCGGGATGGTGCAGATTTTCCGTTTAGATAATCCATTGCTTGGCAAAGGCCTGAAGCTGGCGCAGCGTATCTGTTATGCCAACGCGATGTTGCACTTTCTGTCCGGTATACCACGGCTCATTTTCCTCACCGCGCCTCTGGCGTTTTTGCTGATGCACGCCTATATCATTTTCGCCCCAGCGCTGGCGATTGCGTTGTATGTGATCCCACATATCGTTCACTCAAGTCTGACTAACTCCAAAATTCAGGGCAAATATCGTCATTCATTTTGGAGTGAAATCTATGAAACCGTATTGGCATGGTACATCGCTCGGCCAACCACGGTGGCGCTGCTTAACCCGCACAAAGGGAAGTTCAACGTGACGGCGAAAGGTGGGTTGGTTGAACATCAGCACGTTGACTGGGTTATTACCCGCCCGTACCTGATTTTGGTGTTGCTCAACTTTGCCGGTTTGATTTTGGGGATTTGGCGTATGTCGTTCGGCCCACAAGATGAAATCTGGACGGTAGCAATGAGTATGGCGTGGGTGTTCTACAACATGATCATTCTGGGCGGTGCGGTGGCGGTATCGGTTGAAACGAAACAGGTTCGCCAATCTCACCGCGTGGAAATTGCGATGCCCGCGGCAATTGCACGCAAAGACGGCCACATCTTCCCTTGTACGCTACGCGATTATTCCGACGGCGGCGTGGGCGTCGAGTTGCGGGAAGGCAGCGTACTCAATGATGGGGAAAATATCACGCTGATGCTTAAACGTGGACAACAGGAATATTCGTTCCCCGCGAAGGTAACACGCGTCTTCGGTCAGAAAGCTGGGTTGCGCATGGACAACATGAGTGTGGCCCAGCATATCGAATTTATTCAGTGTACGTTTGCGCGCGCCGACACGTGGGCGCTATGGCAGGACAGCTTTGCCCAAGACAAACCGGTAGAGAGTTTGCTGGATATTTTGAAACTGGGATTCCGTGGATATCAAAGCCTTGCTGATTACGCTCCTCCTATTTTGCGCAGTGTTTTTATTGGATTCACTACGCTGGTTACGTGGACGGTGTCGTTTATCCCACGTGGGGTGAGCAAGGCTTAGCAGGAAGGAACAATAAACGATCCGGCACCGCACAACGATGTTTGGAATTGATAGACCCAAAACAATCGAAGAACGGTGGTTCAGACATTGGCTCAACATTGATGATAATGCGATGAATAAAAAAATATTTTGGCTAACAGCAGTGGCATTAGGTATTAGCACATTGGTGCATGCTGAGCCCGTGTCTCCTGTTATAGGAACGGAAAGTACGGATGCCACTGTGGCAACGAGTGAAACGGTTGCAGCACAACCTCAGGTTGTCGCAGTTCCGACTCGTGACGTGAATTTAACCTTTGCTAAGATTGCGCCAGCGCCTGGTAGCATGCACTTGCGCGGTGTCGATCCTACCGGCCAGTTTGAGTTTGGCGTACGCAGCGACGAAGTCGTTTCGAATGCGATGCTCAATCTTGAATTTACACCGTCACCGGCGCTGTTACCCGTCGAGTCACAGGTTAAGGTTTTTCTTAACGATCAACTGATGGGTGTTTTACCGATATCTAAAGAGCAACTAGGTAAAAAAAACAGTGCTCAGGTACCGATCGACCCACGCTATATCACTGACTTTAACCGAGTACGCCTTGAGTTTGTGGGTAATCATCGGGAGATCTGTGGAAACCCAGCCAGTAACGCTGTGTGGCTGGATGTGAGTAACGCGAGTTCGGTTGATTTAACCTATCAGGGGCTGCCGCTTAAAAACGATCTTTCCTATTTCCCTGAGCCATTCTTCGACGCGCGCGATTATAGCGCTCTGACGCTGCCAATCGTGTTTGCAGGTCAGCCAAATCTGGCGGAGCAACGAGCCGCGGGTGTATTAGCCTCTTGGTTTGGTTCGAAGGCGCAGTGGCGCGGGCAAAATTTCCCTGTTTTGTTTAATCAGTTGCCAGAAAAACATGCCGTTGTGTTTGCCACCAATGATAAACGCCCAGATTTCCTGCGCGATTACCCTGCGGTGAATGGCCCTGTCGTGGAGATGATCAGCCACCCAGATAATCCTTATGTGAAACTGCTGCTGGTGTTGGGTCGTGATGATAAAGATCTGATGACGGCGGTACGCGGTATTGCACAGGGGAATGTCCTGTTCCGCGGTGCCAGCGTTGAGGTTGAAGGGGTGAAAACCCTCGCACCACGCATACCATACGATGCGCCAAACTGGGTGCGTACCGATCGCCCAATGACCTTCTCTGAACTGCAAACGTATGCAGAGCAGCTGCAATCCAGCGGTCTTGAGCCGTCACCGATTAGCGTCACTCTGAATCTACCACCAGACCTATTCCTGATCCGCAGTACCGGCATTGATATGCGGATGAAGTATCGCTATACGTCGCCGCTGACCGCCGACGGCTCTCGCATGGGTATTTACCTGAATAACCAGTTTATTCAGGCCTATAACTTGGTGCCAGAGAAGGAGAAGGGCGCGCTGCTAATGCGCTTGCCTCTGTTCCAAGGTCTTATTGATAAAAACACGGATGTTTCTATTCCGGCGCTGAAGCTGGGAGCCAGTAATCAGCTACGTTTTGAGTTCAATTATGCGAATCCGATTTCAGGTGGTTCACTCAATAACTGTGTAACGTCACAGCCGATACCTAATACCGTTGCGATTGACGGTAATTCGACCATCGACTTCTCTGGCTATCGCCACTTTATGGCGATGCCGGATCTGCGTTCGTTTGTTAACGCTGGTTTCCCATTCAGCCGTCTGGCTGATTTGTCCGAGACTGAAGTGGTTGTGAGTAAACAATCCACGGCGTCACAGGTAACGGCCATGCTGAATGCTCTGGGTAGCATTGGCGCTCAGACGGGCTTCCCAGCGTTGAATGTATCGTTAACCGACGATTGGGCGCAGGTCAAAGACAAAGATAGCGATGTGTTGCTGATTGGCACGATCCCTGACGCGTTGAAAAACGACGATAAAATCGATCTTCTGGTGGATGCGACCCAAAGCTGGATCAAGATGCCGATGCGTAAACCAAATCTGGATACCATCATGCCAGAGGCGTCTTCGATGAAACCTGATTCGCAAACTACGGTTCGCTCCGATGGCGCAATGGCTGCGGTGATTGGGTTCCAATCGCCATACCATGATCAGCGTAGCGTTGTTGCGCTGCTGGCAGATAGCCCTCGCGGCTACAGCTTACTCAATGAGGCCATGATCGACAGCGGCAAGAAAGCGGCAATGTCAGGCTCAGTGGTGGTTATCCGCGAATCAGGCGTAAACAGTATGCGCGTGGGTGATATCTACTACGTAGGCCATCTGCCGTGGTGGGAGCGTTTGTGGCATATGTTTGCGACCCATCCGATTCTGGTTGCCGTGATGTCTGCGGTGAGCGTTGTGCTGATAGCGATTGTGCTGTGGCGTCTGCTACGTATTTTACGCCGTCGCCGCTTGTCTCCGGATGAGCGAGACTAATCATGTTTGGGTGGATAAAAACCCGAGTTCTATCCGCCTCTCCTTTAACGGGGAGAGGCGCTGAATCAGGCTGGTGGCAGATCGGTGCCATTGGTGGATTGTTACTGCTATCCAGCCTTGCAACTCATGCCGTTGCCGCCTGTGACTGGCCGGAATGGCAGCAGTTCAAACAGCAGTACATCAGCGAACAAGGGCGAGTGATCGATCCTAGCAGTCCGAAGAAAATCACGACCTCGGAAGGACAAAGCTACGGACTCTTCTTTGCATTAGTGGCCAACGATAGGGCTGCGTTCGACAATATCCTGCAGTGGACACAGAACAATCTGGCGCAGGGCGATCTCAGTGCGCGGCTTCCAGCCTGGCTGTGGGGAATGAAAGAGAAGAATCAAGAAGGCAAAGAAGAATGGGGCGTTTTGGATACCAACTCAGCGTCCGATTCTGATTTATGGATTGCCTATTCGCTGATGGAGGCGGGGCGGCTATGGAAGGTGCGTAGCTATCAATCGCTCGGCGTCTTACTGCTTCAGCGTATCGCGAGCGAAGAAGTGGCTGAGCTGCCGGGATTTGGCGTAATGCTGCTGCCCGGACGTGTCGGCTTCTCTCATCCACCGGTGTGGACCGTTAACCCGAGCTATTTGCCGCCACAGTTGATGGCGCGGATGGCTCATTTTCATGGCCCATGGGCGGCGCTGCATAAGAATAACCAGCATCTACTGCTGGAAAGTTCACCGAAGGGTTTTGTTCCCGATTGGATTGATTGGCGTAAAGGTAAGGGCTGGGAAGCAACGCCGGATAAGCCAAATGTCAGCGGTTATGACGCGATTCGCGTTTATCTCTGGGCAGGCATGATGGCCGATGAAGATCCCAGCAAAGCCGCATTAATTAAACAGTGGCAACCGATGGCCACCATGACCGCTGAGCTGGGTTATCCGCCGGAAAGAGTTAATGTGGCGACCGGTAAAGCGACCGGATATGGCAATTCGGGGTTCTCGGCGGCGCTATTGCCATTTTTGGCTGGTTCAGAAGCTCAAGCCATTCAGCGACAGCGGGTAAAAGATAATCCACTCGGTGACGACGCCTATTACAGCTATGTACTAACGCTATTTGGCCAAGGATGGGACCAACAACGTTATCGTTTTAATTTAAAAGGTGAGCTATTACCTCACTGGGACAGCAGCACATGCGTAAGTATCGCAACTTCTCATTAAGTGGATTGAGTCTCTCAATCGGCCTATCCCTCGCGTCTATGACCGGCGTTTCTGTGGCCGCAGATACCGTGGTTTCCCCAGAACAATGGTTGCTGGAACAAATCCGTGTGGGTGAGGCCAGCCATCGCGATGATTTGGTGAAGCAGTCGTTGTATCGCTTAGAGCTGATTGACCCGAACAATCCTGATGTTATCGCTGCGCGTATGCGCCTAGCGTTGCGTCAGGGCGATCAGCAGCTTGCGCAACAGCAGTTGGATAAATTAAAAACACAGGCCCCCGAATCTGAAGCTTATAAGCAAGCCAAGATGAATATGGCGCTAACCACGCCGGAAGGCCGTCAGCAGCTACAGCAGGCACGTTTATTAGCCACCGCGGGACATGTTCCCGAGGCTATTGAGGCATACCAAAAACTGTTCGACGGTACCCCGCCCACGGTGGATTTAGCGGTGGAATATCTGCGGGTGGTGGCGCGTCAGTCAGGGCAAGAAGCCAATGTGATTAATCAGCTAGAAACGTTGCGCAAAAGTAATCCCGGTAACGGTGAATTGCAAAGAACGTTGGCCAGCATGCTGTTAGGCACCAACCAAACTCAGAAAGCTTATGCGGTGTTGGAGAAAATGGCCGCCAACGACAGTACGCGCGGCGATGCTGCAGATTTGTGGATGGGAAGCATTAATCAGCAGCCTGTGAGTGCACAAAGCGTGGCCGCGTTGCAGCGTTATCTGACGGTGTTTGGGCAAGATCCATCTGCTGCCGATGCACGTAAAAAACTGGCTGACCAACAGAAATTGCTAACGGATCCCGCGTATGTTGCTCGTTCCCGTGGTTTGGCAATGGTGGATTCTGGCAAAGGCGGCGTTGCTATCCCCGATTTGCAGAAAGCGCTGGTGGCGAAACCTAATGATGCGGATGTCTTAGGTGCTTTAGGTCAGGCCTATGCGCGACAGGATAATCGCACGAAGGCGTTGGAGTATTTCCAACGTGCGCTAAAAGCGGATTCTACGGGCTATGACCGTGATAAATGGCTCAGCTTAATCAAGAGTAACCAGTATTGGCTGGCGATTCAGTCCGGCGATAAAGCGTTAAAGGCCAACCAGCTCGATAGTGCTCAGCAAAAATATCAGCAGGCTCGTGGTATCGATAATACCGATAGCTACGCGCCATTAGGGTTGGGTGATGTCGCCGTTGCTCGCAAAGATGACGCCAGCGCGGAGCGCTATTATCAGCAAGCACTTCGTCTGGATTCAACCAATAGCAGCGCGGTTCGTGGGTTAGTGGGTATTTACCAACGACAGTCGCCAGAGAAGGCGCTTGCTTATCTGGATAGCCTACCGCGTGGGCAGCGAAATGCGATGCAGGGCGCGATTAATAGTATCCAAAGCGATGTGTTGCAGCAGCAGGCTCAGGTGCTGGAACAACAGCAACAGTGGGCGGGGGCAGCCAGTAAGCTACAGCAGGCTTTGAAATTGTCGCCCAACGATGTGTGGTTAACCTATCGTTTGGCTAAAGATCTGCATGCGGCAGGCCGCACAGATGATGCTGACCGCGCTTTTAGCACCCTAGCGCAGCAGCTACCGGGCGATCCGCAGCAGGTTTATGCCCATGCGCTGTACCTTTCCAGTACCGACCGCGATCGCGCAGCGCTAGCTCTGGTGGACTCTCTGCCGAAAACCAAATGGGACACTGATATTCGCGAGCTTTCAGATCGTTTGCACTTTGGCGAGACGTTACAGAAAGCGCAAGACCTACGCGATGCGGGGCATGAAGACGAAGCGATTGCTTACCTACGTCAGCAGCCGGCGAATACACAGGTGGATCTCACCCTTGCGGATTGGGCCATGGAGCGTGAAGACTACGCTGCCGCCTTGGCGGGCTATCGCGGTGTGCTCCAGCGAGAGCCCAACAATCCATCTGCGCATCTGGGGGAGATTGAAGCCTTTATTGCGCAAGGGGAGTTAGAGCAGGCTCGCTCTCAGTTGCAGGCATTACAGCAAGAGAAACCGGCTGATGCGCCGAGTATGAATACCGAACGCCGTGTGGCTGGTGCTTGGGCATCGGTGGGAGATATGTCCAAGGCGCAGGAAATTTTTGATCGCATTACGCCGCAGGCGGCTAAATCGCCAGGTCAGGCTGGTGCGTTAGTGATGCGTGATGCGGCTCGTTTTGAACAAAAACAAGGCCATCCCGATAAAGCTCTCGATTATTATCGCGATGCCATGGTGACTTCGGGTATTGCGCCAAGCAAACCACAGGACAACGATACCTTCACACGTCTAACGCGTAACGATGAAAAAGATGATTGGCTCAAACGCGGCGTGCGCTCTGATGCCGCCGATCTTTATCGTCAACAGGACGTGAACGTTACGCTGGATCACGATTATGCTCACTCAAGCGGCACAGGAGGGTATTCAGACCTCACCGCCAATACCACCATGCTGCAGATGGATGCCCCGTTATATGACGGGCGCATGTTCCTCCGCACAGACGTCGTGGATATGCAGGCCGGTTCGTTTAAAGGTGGCGCCTATAAAGAGAAATTTGGCACTTGCTATGTGAACGGCTGTAAACCAGGCAATAGCCAAAACTCTACGGGCGCGAGCTTGGCTGCGGGTTGGAAAAACGCCAATTGGGAAGGGGATTTCGGTACTACCCCGATGGGGTTTGATGTGGTCGATTGGGTCGGTGGGCTCAGTTATAGCAACGATTGGAACCATATTGGTTGGACGGTGAACGCGCATCGTCGCCCGATTTCTAGCTCATTATTGGCATTGGGTGGGCAGAAGGACGATCAGACAGGAACCACATGGGGAGGTGTGCGCCGTACTGGTGTCGGGATCAGTGGTAGCTATGATCGTGGCGAAGCTAACGGGGTGTGGGCCGATCTGAGTGCGGATAAGTTGACGGGGAAAAACGTCGAGGACAACAGCAGCATTCGCTGGATGGCGGGCTATTACTACAAGCTGATCAACGAAAATAACCGCCGCGTCACCATCGGGCTCAGCAACATGATTTGGCATTATGACAAAGATTTGAGCGGCTATACGCTGGGGCAAGGGGGTTACTATAGCCCACAGCAATATGTTTCCTTTGGCGTGCCGGTGAATTACCGTCAGCGTACGGAGAATTGGTCGTGGGAGCTTGGGGGGTCAGTATCTTGGTCACATTCAAAAACTAGCACGACCGATCGTTATCCGATTAAAAGCCTGCTCCCTGAGCCGGATAAAAAGAATAACAAGTATACGGATAAATATGATACGGATAGCGGCAGTAGCAGTAGCGGCGTAGGTTATACTCTGCGGGCGATTATCGAACGCCGAGTGACCTCTAACTGGTTTATTGGCGCCGGTGTAGATATTCAGCAGGCGAAAGATTACACCCCAAGCCATGGCCTAATTTATATCCGGTACTCGGCTGCCGGTTGGCAGGGCGATATGGATCTGCCACCACAGCCGCTTACGCCTTATGCTGATTTCAAATAATTAACTCAGCAGAAGGCTCTCAATGAGCCATTTGCGCATAAAAAGACCCGCTGTATTCTAATATGGCGGGTCTTTTTATTTTTTGGCTGTGCAGAAATTGGCTGAATTTGTGGTTAAAAATGGTGTAAAACACATCGGTTTAACACGATTACGCTTAAATCAGTGTAATTGTTTGTTAAAGAGTTCGGCTTTAGGGTTAAAAACCGATGTGATCAAGTATACTCTGGCGGGTAAATGGGCGGTTTTATTACTAGCCAACCAAACATGTCGCAATTTTTTTATGTTATCGGAGAGACAGTTTGCGAGTCAGTCGTTCCTTAACGATCAAACAAATGGCAATGGTGTCTGTTGTGGCACTTATTACGATTTGTATTTTTGTCGTGATTCAGTTGTTCCACTTTGTGGACCAACGCAAGGAGGACTACGTCCAGCAACTGGAGAATTTGGCGCATTCGGTTCGTGAGCCTCTATCGGAGGCGATGCTGAATATGGACGCAGTGAGAGCGCAGAAAATTCTCGATAGCCTCGTTCCCATTGGCATTCTCAGCCGTGCCGACGTCATGCTACCTAATGAGCTTCAAGCGCTTAAAGGGCGTTTTCCTCAGGAGCGGGCGGTTCCTGAAGCCGTCATGCAGATCTTTGATCTGCCCGTTCAGGTTTCTATGCCGCTCTACGGAACTGAACGAAATATTGCCGCACGCCAGCCATCGTCTTATCTGGTGCTACAGGCCGATTCGTTCCGTATTTACCAATTTATTCTCTCGACGCTGTCTACGATGGTGTCGACGTATCTTCTGCTGGCCCTGATTTTAACGGTCGCGATTAGTTGGTGTATGAACCGACTGCTGGTGTATCCACTGCGGGCGCTGGCGCAAGAGTTGCGCAGCATGCCGTTGGATGCGCCTAATTTTCATCAGCTAACGCCACCTCCGCTACACGGCGATGACGAGCTGGGATTGCTGGTGCGCAACTATAACCGCAACCAGCAGGCCTTGGAAAAAGCGCATCAGGTGATGAGCCGCATGTCGACGCGCAATCCAGTGACAAATTTGCCTAACATGACGCTATTCATTCCGCTACTGGAGCAACATTTGCTGGTTTGCCGGAAAGAAAACGCCGGCATTGTGGTGATTAATATTTGTACTCTGCAAGAGGCTATGGGCGTTCTTGATGCCGCTCAGCGTGATACGCTGCTGAATTCGCTCATTTGTCGGCTGAAAGCCTGTGTCAGTGAGTCTGATATGTTGGCGCAGATTAATCAGGATCGCTTCGTGGTTTTGGTGCGCAACGTTGAGATGCCGCATTCGCTGACGCTGTTCGCTAAAAACGTGATGGATATTATCACCCAGCCGCTCGATTTAGGTGCCATTGCGATCAGGCCAACAGCCTGTATTGGGATTTCGCTTTATCAGCCAGATCCTAAGACGCCGATTGATGCTAAGAGAGACGCAGAACAGCTGTTGAGTCAGGCCAGTTCGGCAATGAATGTCGCGGCGCGTGAAGGAAAAAATCAAATTTTATTCTTTGAGCCGACGCTGGCTCAAAAGGCCAAAGATCGGCTAACTAAAGAGACGGAGATTATGTCTGCCCTGACCCAAGGGGACTTCTCTCTCTACCTTCAGCCGCAAATCGACCTGCGTACAGGACGTTTAGCTGGGGCAGAAGCTCTCATCCGCTGGAATCGCCAAGATGGCGAACTGATGCTGCCCTCTGAGTTTATTCCTCTTGCCGAAGAGGTGGGGGGGATAGAAGCCTTAGGCGAGTGGGTGATCACCGAGTCGATGGAGATCTTATCGACATGGCAGAAACAGAATATCGGCGTGCCTATTTCTCTGAATGTTTCTGGTGTTCAAATTGCCAATCTTGACTACGTTGAGCTACTGGAGAGAATGCTGCTTGAGTATCAACTTGATCCGCATATGCTTCATCTTGAGGTGACGGAAACTGCTTATATCAGCAACATAACTCAGGCTGCCGAAATGCTAGCACGGCTGCGAAAAATCGGTATTAAGGTTGCGTTGGATGATTTTGGTATGGGTTACGCGGGCTTAAACTATTTGCAGCATTTGCCAGTGGATATTATCAAAATCGATAAAAACTTCGTCGATCAGATCCCTCATGATGATGCTCTCGTACGAATTGTCGCGTCCATTGCGGAGGTTCTCGCTTTAGACGTCGTGGCTGAAGGCGTGGAATCACACACTCAATGTGAGTGGCTGCTTAAGCACGGGATCTACTATGCGCAGGGATATTGGTTCTCACCGGCGTTGCCGCAAGATGAGTTTGAACGAAAATATTTCCTAATTTAATTATTCTCTTTTCGAAACAAATAATTATGGCCAGACTTCTGGCCATTCTTTCAATAAAACCCCTCTTTTTGTATTGATAACCCTTTTTTCATTGCGGGTTTGATGCGTTTCAGCTCATAAAAATGATAAAATTTGGTTACTAATTACAACATTGCATTTCCATATTGTTACGCCGGTGTTATTTTGCGTCCAACGCAGTACAGAGTCATATAAAGGAAGGTTGTACTAGGTGTAACCCTCCTTTGGTGCGTTGTATCTGATGCGTGCGTACCCGATAAGGAAGTGAATAATATGAAAAAAAATATCTTTAAAAGCCTTTATTTCCAGGTGTTATTAGCTATTTCACTGGGGATATTACTGGGCCATTTCTACCCTGACCTCGGCGCACAGATGAAACCTCTGGGCGACGGATTTGTTAAACTCATCAAAATGATTATTGCTCCAGTTATCTTCTGTACGGTGGTAACTGGCATTGCAGGTATGGAGAGCATGAAGGCGGTTGGCCGTACTGGCGCAATTGCTCTGCTCTATTTTGAAGTGGTCAGCACCATCGCGTTAATTATCGGTCTGGTCATTGTTAACATCGTTCAGCCAGGCGCTGGGATGAACGTCGATCCTGCCGCGTTAGATGCTAAGGCCGTTGCAGTGTATGCCGATCAGGCAGCGCAGCAGGGGTTGGTGGCGTTCATTATGGATATTATCCCTGGCAGCGTCATTGGTGCTTTTGCTAGCGGTAATATTCTTCAGGTTCTGCTATTTGCCGTGATGTTTGGTTTTGCACTGCATCATTTAGGTGAAAAGGGCCAGATGATGTTCAACTTCATCGATAGCTTCTCCAAAGTTATTTTTGGCATCATCAATATGATTATGAAGCTGGCTCCGATAGGTGCATTTGGTGCAATGGCCTTCACCATTGGTAAATACGGCGTTGGTACACTGGTACAGCTGGGGCAGTTGATTGTCTGCTTCTATATTACCTGTGTGCTGTTCGTGGTGTTTGTGCTTGGCTCGATTGCTAAAGCGACCGGATTTAGCATCTTCCGCTTCATTGCCTATATCAAAGAAGAACTGCTGATTGTTCTGGGCACATCGTCATCTGAGTCTGCGCTGCCACGTATGCTGGATAAGATGGAGAAAGTCGGGTGTAAAAAATCGGTAGTCGGGTTAGTCATACCGACCGGATATTCGTTTAATCTGGATGGTACGTCGATTTATCTCACGATGGCGGCGGTGTTTATTGCGCAGGCCACTAACTCCCATATGGATATCTGGCATCAAATCACTTTGCTGGTGGTGTTACTGCTCTCCTCCAAAGGGGCAGCCGGTGTAACTGGAAGCGGATTCATCGTTCTGGCAGCGACAATTTCTGCGGTAGGTCATTTGCCGGTGGCGGGATTGGCGCTGATTTTAGGTATTGACCGCTTTATGTCCGAAGCTCGTGCGCTGACCAACCTGATTGGAAATGGCGTGGCAACTATCGTCGTGGCTAAACGTGTTCGCCAACTGGATGAAAACCAAATGAGAGCGGTTTTAGGTAAAAAAGACCGCAGCGCAACGCAAACTCAGACGCTATAACCCTCCTATTTCTCGGTTTTTGTTACCGAACATGACGGATTGCCCCCATTCGCTTGATGCGAGCGGGGGCATCTTTATAATGTGCCCATTCATTTCTACAACCGCTTACTCTTCATGCGCGAGTTACAGATACGTTGGCAATAGATGTTTGCCATCTTCCTGAGACTCTCGTTATCTTAGTTTGGCGTTGCTTAGAATTTTTTTTCTCTCTGTCAGGAGACATAAGCCTACTCTCGTGGTCTAAAAATCGATGTTTGACTCATCACACTGAGTTAGCCGTTGTTATGGGCCAGATAGGTCATCTTCCTCAGGGGAATTCGTACATTATTGTCAGTATTTAGTAGGGGTTCACATGCAAGGCACCAAAATTCGGCTTATGGTTGGTGGATTGTTGCTGGCAGCGGCCAGCAGCACTGTGCATTCTGAAGCACTACAGCCCGATCCTGCGTGGCAGGAAGGAAAACTAGATAATGGTTTTTCATGGCAACTGCTCGCCACGCCACAGCGCCCATCCGATCGGATTGAATTGCGTATGATTGTGAGCACTGGCTCACTTGTAGAATCAAGCCAGCAGGTGGGGTTTGCCCATTTGCTGCCACGCTTAGCATTAACACACAGCGATAATTTCACCGCCAGCCAGTTACAATCGTTCTGGCAGCAAAGTATTGATCCTCAGCGCCCGTTGCCTCCGGCGGTGAGCTCTTATGATTACACCGCTTACAATCTTAGCCTGCCTAATAACCGCCCTGAACTGCTGAAGGATGCTTTGCAGTGGTTAGCCAATACAGCAGGTAAGCTGCAGATTGATAATAATACGGTGATTAGCGCGTTGCAGTCGCCGGAAAATCTCGTGGCGACATTGCCTTCTGATGCTAATGATCCTTGGTGGCGATTGCGTCTCAAGGGGTCAACGCTGTTAGGACATGAGCCTGGTCAAGGGCCAAATCGACCGGTTGATATCCAACAGCTGAAATCGTTTTATCAGCAGTGGTATACACCAGATGCTATGACCCTGTATGTGGTGGGGAACGTAGACTCCCGTTCTTTAAGCGAGCAGATCAATAAGGCTTTTGCTGAGTTAAAAGGTAAGCGTGAAACGCCTGCGACTCTGCCAACGCTCGCACCGTTGCCAAACACCCCCATTAATCTGATCGCCGATAATGCACAGCAAGACACGCTGTCGATCACATGGGATGTGCCTTGGCAACCCATCCGCGATTCGCAGGTTCTACAGCGCTACTGGAAAAGCGATTTCGCGCGAGAAGCCCTGTTTAGCCATCTGCAGCAGGTTTTAGCTAACAGCGATCTGAAAGGTTCGGTAAACCTGATGTTTGATTGCCAAGTGCAATATCAGCGTTCGCAATGTGCTATCCATCTGGCCACCACTCAGGCGAATTTGAATAAGGCTCTGAGCTTTATTGCGACCGAAATGTCTGCGGTACATGACGACGGTATTACTCAGCAAGAATTCGATACTATCGTTGCGCAGAAGAAAGATCAGCTCACGAAGCTGTTTGCCACCTACGCGCGTACCGATACTGATATTCTGATGAGTCAGCGTTTACGCTCTCAGCAAAGCGGCGTCGTGGATATTTCCCCTGAGACCTACCAGAAGCTGCGTCAGGATTTCTTGGCGACGCTGACGCTGGACGATCTAAATCAGGAACTGCATAACCAACTTTCCCGTGAGCCAACGTTAATCCTGCGCCAACCGCGCGGAGAGCCGGAAGAAAACGTGAAAGCGTTGCGTGATGTGTATAGCAGCATCATGGGATTGAATATGGAAGATGCGGCTGCGGCGGCTGATGCGATTCCAGAAGATACCTCTTCTGCGCCAGCGCCACAGACAGATCCGGCAGCGAAAGAAGAACCGACTTCAGCCCAGTAGCCTCTATAGTCACGCTAGTCTCTGAAAAGGGACTAGCGTGAAATTAGTCGGTTAAAACAGCGGGTATTTTAGCGAGGCATCGCGTCTTGCGGAATAATGGCTCCACGGTACTGAATGACGGTGCTGGCGGTTTGATGTCCACGCTGTGCAGCGGCGGCAGGTTCACCACCGAGCAGACGCACAGAGAGATAGCCGGCGCTGAATGAATCACCTGCGGCGGTGGTATCGATGACCTTATCTTTTGGCAGTTTGACGGCGGGCACATCGACGGTTTGGCCTGCGGCTGAAACGATGCAGGAATCTGCTCCGCGCTTAATCACCACCTCGCTCACGCCAAGCGCATGAGTACGTGCGATCACTTCATCAACGGGCTTTGCGCCCCACAGCAAATCTTCGTCATCCAACGTTAAAAAGGCGATATCAGTACAGGACAGCATCGCTGTATAGGCTGCTTGCGTCTGTTCAACGCTTTGCCATAAACGTGGGCGGTAGTTGTTATCGAAAATCACTTTTCCGCCGTTGGCACGGCAGCGTTTTAATAATGTTAGTAAGCGCTCACGACTGTTGTCGTTCAGAATAGCCAAGCTAATACCGCTCAGATACAGATAATCGAATTGCGCTAGCTGGTCACAGATAGCTTCGGCGCTATCGCTATCCAGCCAATAGCGGGCAGCGGCATCGTTGCGCCAATAATAGAAAGTACGTTCGCCGCTGGCGTCGGTTTCAATAAAGTACAGGCCCGGCAGTTTGTTCTCTAGGCGCTGAGTGAGCTCGGTTTTGACTCCCTCATGTTGCCACGCATTCAACATTTCATTGCTGAATGTATCGGTACCCAGCGCAGTGACATAATGTACCGCAAGTTTGGATTCTGGTACCTGACGGGAAAGGTAAACGGAGGTATTCAGCGTGTCGCCACCAAATCCGCGGGAAAGATCCGCGCCTTTTTGCGACAGTTCAATCATACATTCACCGATAACGGCAATTTTTGCACTTGAGTGTGAAGCAGTGGTCATGAAGAAAAACCTGTTTTATTGAGGATAATAAAGACGCAATAGCCTTAGTTTCCCCGTTGGAAAACCTATCGTCAATATAAATAAAACAGTGTTCTATTTTTATATGATATGGATCTAAAAATAGTGAGAGAGCTTCTGAATACCTCCCCCGAATGCAGGGAGGCAGAGCTGGATTCGGTGTGTAGATAAGCTATTTTTTCTTGCGCAGTTCCGTCACGCTTTTACCGCCGATTCCCCAATTGTCGGTTTCAACCTCTTCAATGATCACAACGGTCGTCGCCGGATTTTTCCCCATGGTATCCACCAGTAGCTGAGTGACGCCTGCTATCAGGGCTTCTTTTTGCTCGGCGGTGGCGCCTTCACGGGTGATTTTGATATTAACGAAAGGCATATTGATACTCCATTTGTCGAAAGGTGAGTCGATTATTCCCATAAAATGAACAAGCTGAATAGCTGTTCTATAGCTAACACAGATGCAATTTCAAGCATGACGGGTGTATAGCGATAGAACCCTAGATAGCGTAGCTCATTTGCGAAACTCCGTGATATCCACCATCTTTTAAGCGGCAGTGATTAAGCTAACAGGAAACTCAGTTAAAGATTTGAGGCCTCCTGCCGATAATTGCCTTTGTTAATTGTCCGTTTGGACGAAGAGTGATTCTCACAAGGTGTATGCGGATGGTGGACACATGAAAATTGGCAAGATGATGGCCACGGGGTGGATGGTGCCTCCGTTGCCCCCGCTAGAGCTCAATCAAGAAAAGAGCTACTGGAGTCAGTGCCAGAGAATGTATACTTTCCAACCCATTTATTGCACCAGCGGCGTACTTCTGGCAATAGAATTGCTTACTGCCGTGCATCATCCTGAAAACCCCGATTGCCGTTTATCCCCAGAAGACTATTTTGAACATATTTCTGAGAGCCTGCGTCAGGACGTGGTGCTGGAGCAGCTTAGATTAATCTATCAATGGCACGGTTTTATTCAGCAGAGCGATCTGCTCGTTTCCGTTAACGTCGATGGTCAAACTTTGCAGTCTTTACAGCGGTTGCCTGAAGCGCGAGAACTGTTGGATCATATGCCATACCTGCGGTTTGAAATGGTAGAGCACGCCTATGCCGCGCTGACGATGCCGATTCAATCGTTAGAAGATGTACACCGTTTATGGCTAGATGATTTTGGTAGCGGATTGGCTAATTTCTCCTCGTTGATGGAGTGCCGCTATGAGTTTGTAAAGCTCGATCGTGCCCTTTTTTCGTTTTTACGCGAAAGCCATGAAGGGATCCGATTATTTTATGCATTAGTAGCGCTGATGAGTCGCTATGCCAAAGGTGTGATTGTTGAGGGGGTCGAAACGTCTCAAGAATGGACACTGGTTAAACGCTCAGAGGCCTGTGCAGCACAGGGTTATTACCTTTCCCGTCCCAATCCATTTGATTTTTTGCATCAACTTCCTATGCGCTTTAGTGAGTAGTTCACCTTCCGTTTTAGCCCGTAAACAGGCGTATTTCTAAAAATTAACCTATTGTTATGTGTGGGATACGACACTTTTAGGCTAAATATTTAGGACATGCCAATGACCAGAACAAAAAAAACTCTGAGTTGGTTAGCAGGGATCGTTGCTTTGGTGATCGTCGGGATCGTTATCTTTGTGATCACCTTTGACTGGAATCGACTCAAGCCAACCATCAATCAGAAAGTCTCAACAGAGCTTAACCGTCCCTTTGCTATCCGTGGCAATCTGGGTGTTGATTGGTCGCGGCCTGCGGATGAAACCGGCTGGCGCTCTTGGGTGCCTTGGCCTCATGTTCATGCTGAAGACATTGTTTTAGGTAACCCCGCGGATATTCCTGCCGTATCAATGGTGTCGCTTGAAAGAGTTGATGCGAGCCTCTCTCCGCTGGCTTTGCTGGGCAAACAGATTTATATCCCTCGAATTAAACTCAAACAGCCGGATGCATCGTTGCGCAGGTTGGCAAATGGTAAGAACAACTGGACCTTTGAACTCGCGAATTCCTCGAACGAGGATCAGCCTAAAGATCAAAAATCGGCGTGGTCTTTCAAGATCGACGATATTGTCTTTGATCAGGGGAAGATCGCATATGATGACGCGATGATCGGCGCAAAATTCAAAGCGACGATCGATCCGTTGGGCAAACCTCTGCCATTTAGTGAAGTGGTGGGCGATAGCAGCTCTGCGAAAAAAGTAGCGAGTAAGAAAGCACCGGATTATGTCTTTGGCTGGAAAGTGGATGGCACGTATAACGATGAGTCACTTTCGGGCAGCGGGAAAATTGGCGGAATGCTGGCGTTACGCGATCCTGATGGATTATTCCCATTACAGGCTGATGTTCGCTCGGGAAAAACGCGTGTAGCGGTCGCCGGTACGCTGAGCGATCCACTCAATTTAGGCGCGTTGGATCTACGACTGCAATTTTCAGGACAGAGCCTGAGCCAGCTGCATAAGCTCACCGGCATCGTGTTACCGGATACGCCGCCTTACTCCACTGACGGTCATCTCAGCGCAGAGCTTAAACGTGCAAAAGGCGCGATTTATCGTTATCAAAACTTCAACGGTAAAATTGGCGACAGCGATATTCACGGTAGCCTAACCTATCAGATGAGCAAACCTCGCCCTTCTCTGAGTGGGGAATTGGTTTCTAACCAGCTCCGCTTTACTGATTTGGCTCCGCTTATCGGCGCTGATTCTAATCAAGAAAAAGCGAGCCGAGGCGAAAAAGCGACTCAGCCATCCGACAAAGTTCTGCCTAGGGATAAATTTGATACCAAGCAATGGTCTACGATGGACGCAGACGTCAAATTTACCGCCAAGCGCATTGAGCACGGAGAGTCGCTGCCGCTTAGCGATCTCTATACTCATCTCTCTTTAAATAACGGTACGCTCCTGATGGACCCGTTACGCTTTGGCGTAGCCGGTGGCAACCTGAATTCAACGATCCGCCTCGAAGGAAAACGAACGCCGATGCGCGGTGCGGCAGACCTTCACGCCCGTGGTTTCCAACTACAAAAGCTGCTGCCGAATGTTGAGTCGATGCGTCGTAGCTTAGGACAACTGAACGGTGATGCCAAAATAAGTGGGACGGGGAACTCGGTAGCTGATTTGCTTGGTACTAGCAACGGTGATGTGCGCTTGCTGATTAATGACGGTGTGATAAGCCGTAACCTGATGGAGATAGCTGGCCTTAACGTGGGTAACTACCTGGTGGGCAAATTATTTGGCGATGATGAAGTCAAGATTAACTGCGCGGCGGCGGATATAGGCATCAAAAATGGTTTAGCCGCTACGCGATTGTTTGTCTTTGATACCGAAAATGCGGTGATAAATATTTCGGGTAACGTCAATTTAGCGACTGAACGGATGGATTTATCGATTGATCCTGAAAGTAAGGGAATGCGTGTCCTCACTTTACGATCCCCGCTGTATGTGAAGGGAACCTTTAAGCATCCCGATGCTGGCGTGAAAGCGGGTCCCCTGATTGCGCGTGGCGTAGCAGCCGTTGCTCTGGGTACTGTTGTTGCACCTGCTGCGGCGTTGCTGGCGTTGATATCGCCAAGTGAAGTGGATTCGAATCAGTGTGGCGGCATGCTGAAAGGGATGAAAAAATAACCAAACGGCTCGTCTAAAATGGCGAGCCTAGAAATATGGGCTATGCTTTCTTGGTGTAACAACATGATTGTGTTGTTCATTTTTAATACACACAGAAAACAAGGAAATGGATGATGAACGTATGGAATAAGGTCCTGTTAGCTTCGCTTTTTGGATTGGTTGTCGCAGGCTGTGATGATTCCACGAAAGTAGATGCCAACCTTGATAAAGCGAAAGATAACGCGGAACAGATCAAAGATGCTGCGGATAATAAAGCCGATCAGATCACCGATGCTGCAAAGCAGCAGGCTGATAAGCTGAAGAAAGAGGCTGATGCTCAGGCCGAGCAGTTGAAGGACAAAGCGAAGGCAATTAAAAGCGAAGCCGAAAAACGAGCGGATGCTATTACGGATGACGCGAAAGCTAAAGCCAATTCGCTAGAAAAGCAGGCTAAGCAGCAAAGCGATCAGATCGTTGAACAGGCGAAGAATATTAAAGACAGCGCTATTAGTGGTGCGAACGATCTGTCAGCCGATGCTCAGACGAAAACTCAGGCAATAAAAGACAGTATGAAGCAAAACCCGCCAGCACAAAGCGGTTCTGCTCCTGCAACAAATGGCAATCAATAACGTTAGACACACTATAATTTAGGTGTGGGTTATATCATTTTTAATCAGTAAATTTAGGGGGAATATATGGGAATCCTTTCGTGGATTATTTTTGGGCTTATTGCCGGTATTTTGGCTAAATGGATCATGCCGGGGAAAGACGGCGGTGGTTTTATTGTTACCGTAATTCTTGGTGTGGTCGGTGCCGTTGTTGGTGGTTATATCAGCACCTTTTTTGGCTATGGCAAAGTTGATGGCTTTAATTTTGGTAGCTTTATCGTTGCTGTTATTGGTGCTTTGGTGGTGCTGTTTATCTACCGAAAAATCCGCAGTTAATGATGCTCTCGGGGCGGGTTTCCGCCCCGATGCTTTAATGGTTAACGAACGATCTCACCATCGCGCAAAATGAACATCAGCTTTCCATCCCAAAACTCAGCAATGAACACATCTTCAGCTTTAATTCCGCAACGCTCTAACTCCTGTTGCATCCATGCTTCATCTTTTTCTATCTGATTCAGTTCATAAGAGCGTAGACGTCCATCTTTCATCAGAATGATTGATGGCATCTGAGCGCCTTCGCACACGACGGTAAGCTGTCCGCTAGGCTCAATTTGGGCGTAGTTAATCTCTTGGAACGAATGAATACCCTGAGCGTGTAACTGGGAGGATACGTTTAAAATATCGATTTTGTTTTTCTTGGTCAGTATGTTCTCCATCAGAAAACGCCCTTTTTTTATAATAGGGATGGGATCGCCGATGGTGACTGAGCGGAAAAAATAGACGTGCTTGCTGATGGCATTCAGTAGTGAAATTAAGCATACGCCGATGAGTAACACGATAATATATTGATAGAGAGGGATCGCATCGCTGTAGATCACGCCGCCAATAATTCCACCTAATACGAAGTTGCCAATAAAGTCGACCGGCGTCATTTGCGATAGCTGAGTTTTACCTGAAAAATTTAAGTGTGTAATGACGATGGCGAATCCCAAAATAAATTTCACCAAAACATATCCGTAGTACTCCATACTCCCTCCCAAAGCGATCAACAACGATAAGATTATCTTTATGTTTCTTAATAATAAAAACAGAAGCTCGCTTTTTATACAAGGGAACATCGCTTATGGGCCTAAACTTTATGAGGCTTATCGGCGTGAGGTATAAAGGCTGATGCAGCGGTGATCCTGAATTTCTTCAATCGATGCTAGATTCATTTTCCACCATTCACGCTGGGTGGCTAATAGCACAAAACCGCCATCATCCACAGGCAGCAAAGCCAGTCCAAATGCGCCCATATCTTCGCGTGCTGCGGGTAAGCCGTTGGCGAGTAGAATAAACGGGCTGCTATGTGATAGCTCACTTTTCTCTAATTTACGCGCCCAATAGCGGTGGCTATTGATGCCATTTTTTATTGGCTGCCATTGACTAGAGAGCGACGGTATTAACCTATCTATTTGCTGGCGTACTTGGGGTTTGGTGCAAGACATATGGATATGTAGCTGATTTTGGCTACGGCCATATTCAGAGTTTACGGTCAACGACAGCATATTATCTGGCACCGGGCTGCCATAGCGCTTTGATAACCACTGACGCTGTTGCCAAGCGGCAGCAAAATAGTTGGGTTGCTGCGGTTTGAGCAGCAAAGGAGATTCAATTCCGGTAATTTTTGCCGTTGGCATTAATAGATATTGCAGTGGTCCGTTGCGATCTTTAAAGATCACAAATCTCTGAGCGAGATTAACCTCGGCGCAAGGACTCGGATTTTGACGCTGTTGCTGATGCGGTACGCATTGCTGGCTGACTATTTTCCACAATGCATCAGGGGGTGTGGGTCGTAAGTAAAAGAAGGCAGTAATGATGAGTAGCACAACGACGATCGCTATGGCGAAACATGTTCTGCGCTGAAATCTCATCATTACCCCGTTATATCATTAAGTCTTAAGGGTGCTTACCTTACTGGGCACATACGCGTTTGTCTAATGCGCCGCTCCAACGAGTCATTCCAAAGGCCAGCAGTACAACGATAGCACCAATCCAAGGGGTTACCATCAAACCGTAGTTTTCAACGACCATTCCACCGACCCATGCACCTCCGGCAATGCCGAGGTTAAAAGCGGCAATATTCAAGCCGGAAGCCACGTCTACTGCATGTGGCGCGTAGCGTTCTGCCTGCTGCACCACGTAAACCTGTAGCCCTGGGACATTACCAAAGGCGACCGCACCCCAGAACAACACGGTAATTAATGCCAGTACTGGGCTATGAGCGGTAAAGCTGAATACGGCCAGTACCGCAGCGAGCAGTAAGAAGATAATCTGCAACGCTTTAATTGGCCCCATGCGGTCGGCTAAACGTCCACCCCAGAGATTGCCTGCCGCAACGGATACGCCGTAAATCAACATAACCCAGGTAACTGCTCCGGCACTAAAGCCACTGACCTGCTGTAAAATCGGAGCTAAGAAGGTAAAGGCAACGAAATTACCGCCGTAGCCCAGTGCCGTTTTGGCATACACCATCAGCAAACGCGGCTGTTTTAAAATAGTGAGCTGACGCGCAATAGACGCAGGCGGTGTGTGCTTCAAGCCGTTCGGTACAAAAATTAGGCTACCGATCAGTGCGACAATACCCAGTAACGATACGGCTAAGAAGGTTTCATGCCAGCCGAAATGTTGGCCGATGAACGTGCCTAAAGGTACGCCGGTCACCAGAGCAACAGTCAAACCTGTGAACATGATAGCGATAGCGCTGGCCGCTTTTTCTTTAGGCACCAGACTCGTCGCGAGCGTTGAGCCGATAGAGAAAAAGACGCCATGGGCTAAGCCCGTCAAGACACGAGCGGTCATCAGAGAGGTATAGCCGGGGGCTTTCCACGCTAATAGGTTGCCGAGGGTAAACAGTACCATCAGACCAATTAGCAGCGTCTTACGCGGCATACGGCCGGTTAGCGCAGTGAGCACTGGGGCACCGATAGCTACGCCGAGCGCATATAAACTTACCAGTAGGCCTGCTGACGGCAGAGAAACCTGCAAATCAGCGGCTATGGTCGGGATCAGCCCCACGATAACAAACTCCGTGGTGCCGATGGCAAAGGCGCTGATGGTCAGCGCAAACAGAGCTAATGGCATAACTGCAAACTCCTCTTCTTTTCGTTTTTCAAACCGCAGGTTGCTGCGTGTTGAAATATCTTCGGTACGAATAATTGATGGCGCTGAGTTTGCACGGATTATTTTTGCAGAAAAATAGGGCTATACTCACAAGATAATTGATTGGTGAGCAACAATGAAAACAACAACCGAAGAGCTAGTGGCGTTTGTCGCCGTCGTAGATGCGGGGAGCCTGACAGGCGCAGCAGAGCAGTTAGGACAAACGCCGAGCGGGATTAGCCGAGCACTGGGGCGTTTAGAGCAAAAGCTGGAAACCACGCTATTGAACCGCACTACGCGGCGTATTGATTTAACTGAAGAAGGGCGCATTTTTCTCGACCGCGCTCGCGCCATTCTTGAGGCAATTGAAGAAGCCGAAGAGCAGCTGGCGCTCCAGCGTCATCGTCCGGCGGGACGTTTGCGTATAAACGCGGCCTCGCCGTTTATGCTGCACGTGGTGGTTCCCTTGATTGATGAATTCACCGCTCGGTTTCCAGAAATCGTTCTAGAGCTGAATACCAGCGATCAGATTATTGACCTTCTGGAGCAGCGTACTGACGTGGCGATTCGTATTGGTACTCTGCAAGATTCAAGCTTGCATGCGCGTCCCATTGGGCGCTCGGGGTTAAAGATTTTGGCCTCTCCGAGCTATCTTCAAAAACAGGGAACGCCACAGCAGGTAAGCGATTTGAGTGGGCATCGTCTGTTAGGCTTCACGCAGCCTCAATCATTAAATCAGTGGCCGCTTAAACAGAGTCAGTGTGCTAGTTTTGCGGTTACGCCCGATATTGCAGCCTCTAGCGGCGAGACGCTGCGTCATTTAGCGATCAGCGGAAGGGGGATTGTGTGTCTTTCTGATTTTATGACGCATCAGGATGTCGCCGAAGGGCGTTTGGTGCAGATACTCACCGAGCATACGTTGGAAACTTATCAATCCATTCACGCTGTTTATTATCGAAACAGTCAGCTTTCGGCGCGGATTCGTTGCTTCCTCGATTTTCTGGCAGAGAGATATCCGCTGCATCGCTGAAAAATGTCCTGTTCCCCTCCGTCATTGGCGGGGACAGGAAAGCCGTACTGGCAGGTTAATCTTGTGGTGCTTTACGCTCTACGGTTTTATCGCCAGCATAGTCAGCGGTGGCAATCCACGCGGCGCAAAATAGCGTGAGTCTAGCGAAGAAGTAGAAGAAAGCCATCAAACCAATGACTGAGCCAAAGGCTGCGCCGGAAGGTGAACGTGCAAGGCTTGGCAGAGTCCATGTCATCACAAATTTAATCACTTCAAAGCCAATCGCGGCGATAAGCGTACCGCGTAATAATGCCTTTTTCTTTGGCTTGTGGCGCGGCAGTACTAAGAAAATCCAGAGGAATAATAGATAGTTGGCCATGATTGAAATCGAAAGCGCGATGGCCGTCATAACTGGACGTAACCATTCAATGCCATCAAGTCCGAGCGCTTTTACGATGGAAGCCTGCGCTGCGCCTGCGATTGAGGTGAAAGAGAGCGAAACGATCAAGGCGATGACTAAGCCGGTCAACGAGATAAAATCTCGCAAATAGCGAAAATAAAACTTCTCTTGATCCTGCGGATTACGTTCCCACACATCGCGTGACTGGGCGCGAATCGCTTCACGCAGATTCCCCATCCAGCTAATGCCTGAATACAGGGCAATGGCTAAACCCGTTAGTCCCACGGTAGTACGCTGCTGAATCGCGGTGTTTACGGTATTTTTTAGCGTGTTGGCTAAGTTCGGATCGCTAATGCTGCTGACGATTTTATTGATGAGTTCGGTGAGCAAATCGGGATTTGATGCCAGTACGAAACCAACGGCCGCAAAGGAAACCATCAAAATGGGGATGAGGGATAGAAAGGAAAAGTAGGTGATGGCAGCACCAAACTGACTTCCGAGTCGATCATTAAAGCGGTCAACCGCACGAATAATGTGCGCAACGCTAGGAATGGCCTTTAACCAGGTTACGAAGCAGTTGGCTTTATCAATGGTTTTGGTCACCTGTTTGGTGACGCTGGCTTTGCTACTTTTGGCATCTATGTCATTCGGCATAAGCATTTTTCACCTACATGCACCAAGAAGCGATGTCATTTTAGGCGGTTAATTTCTCACGTCAGGATAAAGGATTAAGCTAGATCCTAGCAGAGTCGCGCTGCATGGCAAAATATCAGGCAAATATGAGAGGTTTTGCCACGCGAACAAATGCTTTTTACCCCGTCCGACAGTATGGCGGGTATATCGCTGTCACTCGTTGTTTACGCTTATTAAGAATATTCTGCTAACTTAAGCCCAACTTTGTAAATCACCTCTAATCCAGAACGTAATTCGGTAAAAAAAGAATGAAATACTCCTATGGTGTAAAAAAATAAACCTTAAGTGTGAGCGGCTTATTTCTATTTAATGAGGCTGATGTGGTGTTTTATGTCATAATCACGGCGGTAAAATATGTCCGTTATTCTCTTGGCTGCATGTGCCGATTTTGGGTCGAATATTTTTAGCTAACAAGGCAAGGTAGAGGCATGCTAGATATTGATGTGAGCGTTATCCGAATTTTTTTAACGGTGATGGATACGCGCAGTGTCACCTTAGCGGCTGAACTGCTGAATAGTTCAACGGCCTCTGTCAGCCGTGCTCTTAAGAAAATGCGTGATAGCTTTAACGATCCTTTGTTCATTCGTACTAAAAAAGGGTTAGAGCCGACGGCACTCGCATATAATATTACGCCTAATTTAGCTCAAGCGCTTAATAGCATTCAGAGCGCTGTCAGTGTATCGACCTCATTGCATCATGGTGATAATCGCCAAACGAGACTGAAACTCAGCTTGTCACCGATGCTAGAATATTATTTAACCAGCACATTGCAGCAGCAGGGATATCCCTTCGATAGCGTTGCCTTGACGAATGAAACCCATGACGGCGATCTAACAAAAGACATCACTAGACTGCGTACTCGAAAAATAGATATTAGTTTCACCCCACAAAAATATGCTGACTGGATGATTACTAACGTTCCATTGTTTGACGTTTTCCCGGTGGTAATGTGTCGTAAGGGACATCCGCGCATTAAAGCTGGGTTTAAGCTTAGCCAGCTAGAAAATGAAGAGTATCTTAGCCCAACGATGTGGCCCTCCTTGTTTGAAGATAACATCGTGTTAAACCCGCACAACAAAGCACCGATATACTCAAGTACGTCGGTACTGAATTTAATGATGATGGCGGCAACGACTGATTATATTCTTGTTTGTGGTAGGATTTTTGCTCATCAATTTGAAAAAATTGTAGATGTGCAGATCTTGGATTTCCCACATGCAAAACCCATGGGAACCATTTATGCCCATTACCACAAGAGTCGAGCTGCTGATGCCAATATCATGGAGCTCATAAAACAAATAAGGGTAGGGAGTCAGGTACGGCTAGAAAATGAGAATTGACTGATTGTAAAAATAAATATCTCGCTTTTGCATCGTCTGTATATAAGAGGGATAGTGAATGACTATCTTTTTTATTTGGATAGATAACTATTGGCATTGAAGTTTTAGATAATGAATGTGTCATTTTGAACATTTAATGCTATTTATTGTGAACTGCCTAACATTCGCTAAATTGTGTGATGAAAGTCACTAGACAAGACGAAAAGTAGACAGATGTTAAATGCAAAAAATAAGCAGATGAAAATTAAGTATTTTGTTAGTTTTTAATAGCATGTGACTGCTTTTACTTGCCTACATATCCGATACAAAAGAACTACATTTCACTTTATGCAAAAGGGATTTACGCCCTGAGTTATTGTTAATCGTGTTATTTCTACCTAACTTGTACTCATATATCCCCAGCAAATAAAGCTTTCTTGGGTATAGGTCCTCCAAACTCGGCGCACTTTATTTTTATTCGTTCACGTTACGTCGTTATAAATATAACGTGTAGATAGTGAGTATCTGACCTTTATTAGCAAAATAAGGTTGTCCTCTTAATAATAGCACTGTCATTACGAATAATGGGCTTTATGTTGCAGCGAAACCGCGTCGGCTGGGAGTTATCACACGGATGTACTACTAGGCAAGGTATCCCGCAGTGGTGCTGCCGATGATATTTAAGGTAATAAAACATGAATTCATTATCCACATCATCATCTGAGCTTGAAGTCATTAATCTAGACAACGCGGTAATTGGTATTTTATCTGACGATCCTATGTTTGCTACGGGTTTGAAAGGCTTATTGAAAAAGATTGCGCCTCTGGGGCAGGGCGCAGTCGTTGATTCTGATAGAACTAAATTTATCATGGTCGACTTAGACAGTTTGCATCAGTCTATTTTCCATCTGGTACGCAGCCTGTCCGGCCTGCGTGCGTATGATCTGTATCGTATTGTATTCTGGACCTCTAATCAGGCTGAGCATACGCTGAACTTTGTGCGTCTGATTGATAACGCCAGCTTTATAAATAAAAAAGCGCCTCTTGAGTCTGTGGAACAGGCCGTGAAACAGGTCTTGAGTGGAAGTCGTTTTGTGACTCTAGAAGTTCAACATATGTTTCAAACATCTAATGGTCCAGGTCGAGTGACCGAAGAGACATTCACGATTTTGGATGACATGATGAGCGGAATGCGCGTGAAGTGTATTGCCGCTAAGCTGAATACAGCGGATAAATCGATTTACAGCAAATTGCGCCAATTCCGCGAGCGTCTTTCTTTGTTGCGCAAAAGTGATTTCCTCAGCTTTATCCACGATATTTCGTGATATTGAGATAGCGTCGATAACGAAAAGGCCGAAGAGAAATCTTCGGCCTTTTGTTTTCAGGAACAGCTTTACGTGCGCTTAGCGCATGGTCACAAACTCTTCCGAACCGGTAGGGTGGATCGCGACAGTGTTGTCGAAGTCTTTTTTGGTTGCGCCCATTTTCAGTGCGACCGCAAAGCCTTGCAGCATTTCATCCATGCCATAGCCGATACCATGAATGCCGACGATTTTTTCATCTTTACCCACGCAAACCAGCTTCATACGGCACGGTTGACGATGCTGAGTGACTGCGGTGTACATTGCGGTAAACGCAGATTTATACACCTTCACGTTCTCTTCGCCGTGCTGCTCTTTAGCCTGTTCTTCAGTTAAGCCCACGGTGCCAATTGGCGGATGGCTAAAGACGACGGTTGGGATATTGCTGTAATCCAGATGTTCGTCTGGCTTATTGTTAAATAGGCGTTCAGACAGGCGACGACCCGCAGCCACTGCGACAGGTGTTAGTTCGACTGCGCCGGTATTATCACCAACAGCATAAATGCCTTTTACGTTGGTGTTTTGATATTTATCGACGGTGATGTAGCCTTTTTCGTTGGTTTTAACGCCAGCGGCTGCCAGATTGATATTGTCATTGGCAGGCTCACGGCCAATTGCCCAGATCAGGCAATCAACTTCAAATTCTTTACCGTTTTCCAGCGCCAGAGTCAGGCTGCCGTCGCTATTTTTGGTCACAGATTTTGGCACAGACTGAGTGTGAAGCTGTGGACCTTCAGCATTCATCACTTCAACCAGCGTTTCAACGATCATTGGGTCGAAGGTACGCAGCGGTGCATGCTTACGTACGAACAGGTGGGTTTCAGCCCCTAGACCGTTAAGGACACCAGCGATCTCTACCGCGATATAACCCGCGCCGACTACCGCAACGCGTTTTGGCAGTGCGTCCAGCTCAAAGAAACCGTCAGAATTGATGCCGTACTCAGCGCCCGGAATATTTGGGCGAGAAGGGCGGCCACCGGTTGCAATCAGAATATGATCGGCGGTGATAGTCTCACCGTTCACTTCAACGGTATGAGCGTCGATGAATTTGGCAAAACCGTGGATAACATCCACCTTGTTGTTGCCCAAGCCACGCTCGTAGGATTGGTGGATGCGGTCGATGTAAGCGGTACGGCTTTCGATCAGTTTGCCCCAATCGAACTTATTGACGGTGGTATCAAAACCGTAGTCTGGGCCATACAGGTGAATTGCTTCGGCGATCTGCGCCGCATGCCACATAACTTTTTTCGGCACACAACCCACGTTTACGCAGGTGCCGCCCAGATACTTGGCTTCAACCAAGGCACATTTTTGGCCATACATGGCCGCACGGTTGATGGAGGCAATACCACCGCTGCCACCGCCAATTGCGAGATAGTCATAATGTTTAGTCATCAGGGAGTCCCATGAGTTGTGTATATCCATCATACTTCAAGCTGCCTTATTGTTGGCTGCGCTCGCTATCTGTCACCCTAGAGCGAGCTCATCGGGTATGCGCACTGGCCGTCTTAATGCTGCTTGAATGACTTTGGGTATATACCGACAGCGTTTGAGGCCACTTAATTCACGTAACGCCAATCACTGCGGATGAGAAAATTGCCTTAGAGTGTAACGCTACTCACGCCATTGCCGCAAAGGTTGCATCTATGGTTGTGATAGGCTGCGGTTTTCTCGGCGCTAATTGGCAATAATAGTATCCAGACTTAGTCCTTAGCCTGTACCAGCAGCCATTGATGAAACAGCTGCATGGCGGGCGTCATCGGCTTGGATTTCAACCAGGTAAGCCAATAGCTACCGACTTCGACCTCAATATCAAAAGGGCTGACCAGCAAACCGTTTTGTAGTTCGTGCTCGAACATTCTGGCTGGAGCCAACGCCACGCCTGCATTCTGAATCGCAGCTTCCACCATGAGCCGTGAAGAATCGAATATCGGCCCGTTAACTCTGATGGGCTCAATTCCCGCGGCGAGAAACCAACTATTCCACTCTTCGGCGCGATAAGAGCGCATCAGTATTTCTTTCGCTAAATCCTCAGGATGCTGTAAGCGCTGCGCTACGCTTGGTGTACACAGTACGCTGAGCGGTGCGCCAAATAGCTCGGCATTATGGGTCGTTGGCCACATTCCTGTGCCAAAGCGTATGGCAAAATCCAAACCTTCGCCGGCTAAATTGACCAAGTTATTATTGGTTAACAGTCTAAGCTCTACAAAAGGGTGCTCGGTGTTGAAGCTTTGTAGGCGAGGCATCAGCCAGCCAACGGCAAAGGTCCCCACAGCGGCAACGGTCAGAACTTCATGAAAATGTCCGCCTTCAAATTGTTTGAGCACCGTCTCAATCTGGCTAAAGGCATCACTAAGCACCGGCAAAAGCACATGGGCTTCATCGGTGAGTTCTAATCCGCGTGGTAGACGTTTGAATAACTGGGTTCCCAGTTTAGTCTCCAGCATGCGTACCTGCTGGCTGACCGCAGCCTGTGTGACGCTGAGTTCCAGCCCTGCTCGTGTGAAGCTAAGATGTCGTGCTGAAGCTTCAAAAGCGCGAAGAGCATTGAGTGGCAGATGAGAACGCATAGGTCGCCTTAAGAAGTAGAGGCATAAGATTTTCTTTACCCTAAGGGAATTTTATCTCGCTTGTCAATCAGGCGGCGATAGCGGATATTCCTGCCGCTACGGTGAGCTTGGCGCGATGACGCCGATCTTTCACTGGCTAATATAAACATTTTCTTTTGCATGCTGATTGGCGTGCAAGATCCCAAATATATCCGATTAAAAGGTCACTTATTCATGCGTAAAAAAATGCAGAACACCTTGAAGCTGTTATCCGTGATTACCTGTCTGGCAGCAACTGCCCAAGGCGCTATGGCTGCCAATATCGATGAGAGCAAAATTAAAGACACCGTCGATAGCCTGATCCAGCCGCTGATGCAGAAGAATAATATTCCCGGTATGTCGGTCGCAGTGACCATCAGAGGTAGGAAGTATATTTATAACTACGGGTTAGCGGCAAAACAGCCTCAGCAGCCCGTGACGAAAAATACATTGTTTGAAGTGGGCTCTCTGAGTAAAACGTTTGCTGCCACTTTGGCTTCCTATGCGCAGGCGAGCGGTAAGCTGTCTTTGGAGCAAAGCGTGAGCCACTACGTTCCAGAACTGCGCGGCAGCAGCTTTGACCACGTTAGCGTACTCAATGTGGGTACGCATACCTCAGGTCTACAGCTGTTTATGCCGGAAGATATCAAGAACACCACACAGCTGATGACTTATCTAAAAGCATGGAAACCTGCTGATGCGGCTGGAACCCATCGCGTTTATTCCAATATCGGTACCGGTTTGCTAGGGATGATTGCGGCGAAAAGTCTGGGTGTGAGCTATGAAGATGCGATTGAGCAAACCATCCTTCCTCTATTAGGCATGAATCAAACCTACCTGAAGGTTCCGGCTGACCAGATGGAAAACTATGCGTGGGGCTACAACAAGAAAGATGAGCCAGTGCACGTCAATATGGAGATTTTGGGTAACGAAGCTTATGGCATCAAAACTACCTCCAGCGACTTGTTGCATTACGTGCAAGCCAATATGGGGCAGTTAAAGCTTGATGGTAATGCCAAGATCCAACATGCACTGACAGCCACCCACACCGGCTATTTCAAATCGGGTGAGATTACTCAGGATCTGATGTGGGAGCAGCTGCCATATCCAGTTTCTCTGCCGAATTTGCTCACTGGTAACGATATGGCGATGACGAAAAGCGTGGCTACGCCGATTGTTCCCCCGTTACCGCCACAGGAAAATGTGTGGATTAATAAGACCGGATCAACTAACGGCTTCGGTGCCTATATTGCGTTTGTTCCTGCTAAGAAGATGGGGATCGTGATGCTGGCTAACAAAAACTACTCAATCGATCAGCGAGTGACGGTGGCGTATAAAATCCTGAGCTCGTTGGAAGGGAATAAGTAGAAAAGAATAGATATCGCCTCTCGTGTGGGGAGGCGATATGTTGAGTCACTGATTTCTCAGTGATATTACAGCACGCCCTGCGCCAGCATGGCGTCAGCGACTTTAACAAACCCCGCGATGTTTGCACCGCGAACGTAGTGGGTCTGCTTATCTTCTCCGCCATATTCCACGCAGGCTTGGTGGATATCCAGCATGATGTGGTGCAGGCGTAAATCCACTTTCTCAGCTTTCCAGCCCATACGAGCGGCGTTCTGCGCCATTTCTAGCCCTGATGTTGCGACACCACCAGCGTTCGCTGCTTTACCAGGTGCAAATAATACACCCGCCTCAAGGAACAGATCGGTAGCTTCAATCGTGGTTGGCATATTTGCGCCTTCGGCGACGGCTTTGACGCCATTGGCGATCAGGGTACGTGCGGCAGGCGCATCCAGCTCGTTTTGGGTGGCGCAAGGCAGGGCAATATCAACGCTAACCCCCCAAGGCTGCTGGCCTTCAAGATAGGTTAGGCCAAATTCTTTAGCATAATCGGCAATACGACCATCCTGTTGGGATTTGATTTGGCATAGGCGTGCTAGTTTTTCGGTGGTAAATCCGGCCTCATCCACCACGGTGCCGTTGGAATCAGAAGCCGTAATCACGCGAGCACCGAGCGCCATGGCTTTTTCAATCGCGTATTGTGCCACATTGCCCGAGCCGGAAACGGCCACGCGCATGCCTTCAAAGCCTAAACCGTGGCGCTTGAGCATGGCATCGGTAAAGTAAACTAAGCCATAACCAGTGGCTTCTGGACGGATCAAACTGCCGCCAAACGACAGACCTTTACCGGTGAAAACACACGCGGTGTTATTCGACAGTTTTTTCATCATACCGGCCATGAAACCAACCTCACGCCCGCCGACGCCGATGTCACCGGCCGGAACGTCGGTGTCTGCGCCCAGATGGCGATAAAGCTCGGTCATCAACGCCTGACAGAAACGCATGATTTCGCCGTCGCTTTTGCCTTTAGGATTGAAGTCGCTGCCGCCTTTGCCACCGCCCATTGGCAGCGTAGTCAGCGCGTTTTTGAAGGTTTGTTCAAAACCGAGGAATTTAAGAATTGAAAGGTTAACGGAAGGATGGAAACGCATCCCGCCTTTAAACGGCCCAATAGCCGAGCTGAACTGTACGCGCCACGCGCGGTTAACCTGCACCTGACCACGATCGTCGACCCAAGTGACGCGGAACTGAATCACGCGCTCAGGTTCGATTAAGCGTTCAAGCAGGGCTGCATCGCGGTAATGAGGGTTTTGCTCCAGAAACGGCCACAGAGTGGTCATCACTTCTCGCACGGCTTGCAGGAATTCAGGTTGGTTAGGATCGCGCTGTTGCACGGTCGTGAGGAAGTGTTCTAGAGAGCGAGGTTGCTCCATAGTGTGGTTCTCCTTTATGGAAGTGATTTTTTATGCGTTTTTTATGTTTATAAATGCAGTTTTTGCACTGTGTTTGCATTTTGACTATATCACCGTTAACCGAGGCTTAATCAAGTGATTTATGATCATGCAATAAATAAAAACGCCTCCGGGTGGAGGCGTTAGGCGAGGAGGAGCAGTGAGTTATGCGTTTTGCGCTTCGGGTTTGGTATTCATCATGCGGTTTAGCCAAGGCACCATGGCAGCCATAATGATGGCAATGATAAAGGTAGCGATACCGATTTTACTGAATACGCCCGTGTAGATAGGTAGGGTTTGCAGTGGATCGCTAATGCCTTCCGGTACGGCGGTAAAGGTTGCTACATAGCCGCCCAGTAGGAAAGCTGCTGCCTGAGTTAAGAACCACATACCAAGAATAAAGCCCATCAGATACTGAGGGACTAGAGCGGCAACCATTGCCAGTCCTAAGGCACTAATCATCAACTCGCCCAGACTCTGGAACAGATAAACCAGCACGATAAACCATGGTGAGGTCAGCCCCTGAGCATCAGCAAACCACAGGCCAGCAGCGGCGGCGGTAAGGAATCCGAGTGAACATAAGAACATGCCGAGGGTGAATTTGGCTGGCATCGTAAGGTCTTTGCCTTTGGCGCCGAAGCGGGTGTAAAGCGATGCCAGAATTGGGCTGGCAACCACGACCCAGAACGGATTCAATGCTTGGAAGCTGACGGGGTTAATCGCAAACCCCAGAATTTCATGATGTACGTTATTGATTGCAAAGAAGTTCAGCGACGTTGGCATCTGAGCATACAGAATATAGAACAGCACCGCTTCAATCATCAGAACGAAGGCGACATACATACGGTTGCGGTCGCTTCTGTTTTGCTTAAATGCTTCGCGGAAGAAGAAGAAAATCACGATAATTGATAGCACAATCAACACGATGTTGGCGACTTTAACGTTGTGCATCAGCCAAGCGCATACGTAAACCATCACAACGGTGCCGATCAGTACCAGCAGCAGATTTTTCAGGTTCATAGGTTTACTGTCTGGTTCTGAACCGATATCACGAACCATACCGCGGCAGCAGAAATAAACCAATAGAGCGACGACTAAGCCTATACCGCACAGGTTATATGTCACTGCATAGCCATATTTATCAGCAATGATTGGAGCTAATGACAGAGACAGCAAGGAGCCAATATTGATCGACATATAGAACAGCGTAAATGCGCCGTCTAAACGCGGATCTTTAGGGGGATAGCATTTTGAGAGCAGGCTAGCCGGGTTAGCTTTGAACAGCCCGTTACCTACCGCGATGGTACCTAGGGCGATAAAGATCAGGTCAGGTTTATGCAGAGACAGTCCGGTCATAAAATAGCCGAGTGCCAAGACGATAGCACCGAGCACCATGGTGCGCTTGGTTCCCAACAGATGGTCACCGACGTAGCCACCGATGGAGATCAGCCCGTACACCAAAGCGGCGAATGCCCCGAAAGTGATAAATGCCTGTTCCTGTGAAAAACCTAACTGTTTGACGAAGAAAACAGCCAGAATGCCTTGCACACCGTAGTAGCCAAAGCGTTCCCATAGCTCAACAAAGAAAATCATGAAAAACGGTTTAGGTTGTTGCAATAAACCGACTGGGGCGGGCTTATTCATATTAGTTCGCCTTCGAATATTGAATTAATTAAGTGTAGGCGTACGCGAAGCGCGTTGCCGAAGATACATCCTTGCTGAAATAGAATTCCGATTTTATATGTTTTGATGCCGTGTTAATGCCGATTTTTAGTGATGATGTAGGTTATTGTATGGACAGGTTGCGATCTTAGTGGTTGATCACACTATTTAAAAGTTGATTAGCGGTTTTTTTATAGGGAATTCAAGGGGGAATATTTCTATACCGAGGGCCCGTTTTCGCTCGCCGATCGTTTATGGAATTGCTGTGTAATATTCCGCCCGCCTGTCCATACCGAGC